>JAJZZA010000110.1 GCA_021797825.1 Bacillota bacterium
CTTTCTCCAACAGGTGCTGCGGGAGGAGTCGGCCATCACCGCCCGGTTCGACCAGCTGGTGGAATCCCTGCGCGCGATCCTCCCCGCGTTCGGGGAGCGCAAGGCGATTCCGTCGTGGGCGCACCGGCCGCATCCCGCCGCGGCCCCCGACGGGCGGCGGGATGGCGACGCGGACTTTGGCCGCAAGGAGTATCCGGGGGCGCGCCCGGACGGGTCCGCGGGGGTCAAAGTCGTGAAGTGGTTCGGCTACAAACTCCACCTGGTCGTGGACGCCACCTATGAGTTGCCGGTGGGCTTCACGGTCACGACAGCATCCACCGCCGATATCAGCCAGGCGTTGCCCTGACTCGAGCAACTTCACGATCGCCATCCGGAGCTCTTGGCCCGCACGGCGGAGCTGACGGCGGACCGGGGCTACGACGATACCAAGCTCCTCGGTGCCTGTTGGGACCGCTATCAGATTAAGCCCGTCATCGACATCCGGAACATGTGGAAGGATTCCGATGCGACCCGCCTCTGGTGCAACCATTCCACCGTGACCGACAACTTCAAGGGCCAGGTCTTCTGTTACGATCCCGTGACGGGAACCGTCCGCGAAATGGCGAACGGCGGGTTCGAGGCCACCGACCGCAACACGCTCAAGAAACGGTGTCCCGCCCGCCAAGCGGGCAGCACGTGTGCGGGCGCGGGGCAGTCCCCCATATGCGCTAAATTAAGCCCCCCGAGTTGAATTGGAGTCTCCGCTTGTGTAGTCGCTCATGGAGGGCCTTGGTCCACGCGCGGGAGGTCAGGCACCAATCCGTCAGCTCTACAAACCCCTGAACGATCATGCGAAGATCCGGCCAAATCATTTGGGAAATACGCCACAGGGCAGGGAATATCGCTGCGAACGGGAAATCCATAGGGGAAAAAACCCGACCCTTGGGTCCGGATGGCATCCACGAGGACCGCGCCCCACAGCTTGACCAAGCGATAGGTTTGGGCCCAATCCGGATCGAACGCCCTCAGCTCATCGATATGGAGTAAACTTTTTAAGCGTTTGACGGCGATTTCCATTTGCCATCGCAGTCGCTATCATGCGAGGATTTCGGCGGCATCTGCCGCCGCTTCCGTTAAGGTCGTCACAATCAACACATAATCGGCCGCCTCCAACGTTTCTGGCGCGACGGGATAGCCATGATCGCGAGCATCCTGGCGCGCCGTCCGGCGCGCCTTTTCGGCCGCTGGGGGGGGACTTGCGCAGCGCCACGATGCGGACCGTGAGGGCGGGCCGGTCTTTGGTCCCCGGGGATTTGTCCCCCCCAGTCGCCCGGCGTGGCCTCGCGCAGGCCACGCACCGCCTTCAGCACCGACCAGGGTTCGCCAGGCAGCGTGGGAAAGCGCAGCGCCTTCCATCCGAACCGGACGATGACGGGGGCCTTTTGCGCCCGGATCCCGGCCAGCGCCGGCGGTTTGGCATAGTTGCGGTCGGCCACGACGACCTCATCGGCGCGCAATCGTAAACGCATGAGGGATTCGGCCCCATGCGTATCCGTCAGTGCCACGTGTTCCCACTGGCCCGTGCTCAAATGCCATTGCGCAGGCAGCCGCCACGTGCTCCCTTTGCTCCCGGGACGTTGAATCGTACTGCCATCGGTGAGCACCAGCCGAAATCGGCTCTTGAGCGCGGTACCCATACCGTGCGATCGGAACCATTGATCCAAAATCCCCCCCCAGCCACGCGGGCGCGTGGCGTAAGCGATTGAGCACCGCGACATCCGAGAGGTCCGCCAGCCCCATCCGTTTCGCCCAAGTGCCGTATTGCGTAAAGACCAATCATTCCCGGCATACACCTGGATCAGGCGCAAGAGATCGGTAGCGGACTGGATGGCCCGCAATCGGGTGATGGCGCCTTTCGTCCCGGCCGCGTCTTGCTAGCCCTTCGGCAAGAAATGGAGGAGCATCTCCTATTGATCTTCTAACGGCTTGCTGAAGGTGGACGTTTTGTTCATGTCTCGGTCACCTCTATCACGAAAGTTGTTCGATTACTTCGCGATATCGCGCCGAGAGTCCTTTACGACAAGGTGTGTTTCTCTTAATTTAGCGCGTATGGGGCAATGCCCCGTGGCCCCGGGATTCCGCATTCCCCGCGAGACGGATCGGCGCGTGTTTACCCCCATCGACCGGGCGAGTGATACATGGGAGCGGGAATACGACCGCCGGACGGCGGTCGAACGGGTCAATAGCCGCTGGGACGTCTCGTTTGGCTTCGCACTGCACACGATCCGCCGGCTCAAGAAGATGCGCCTGCGCAGCAGGTTGGCTTTGATCGTGATGTTGGCGATGGCCTTGGGACGCATTCGCCAGCAACGCCCGGAGTTGACGCGAAGCCTCGTCCGCAGCGCCTAGCCGAGGCTTTGCCGACACGAACCACATCCTGAGGAACCCGTCCACCGGGGCGTGTGCGCCCGGGTGCGTTAGCGTGCCATGAGGGGCGGCTCTCACGGGAAAGACGGCCGGGAACGGCCGATTGCCGCCGATCTGCGAGCGTCCAGGCGGAGGGCTCGAGCCACCAGGAAGTTATCCACAGGCCCAATTACCCGCACAACGGAAAAAGCGCTGTCAAGAAAATGCTTGACAACAAGATAGAACATTGCCCGATGCTGTTGCTGTGCGCCGGACAACTGTGACGGGTAACAGCGGGAGCGGTCGCCCAGACCGACCCGGTCGAGCAGGATCTTGGCCCGTTGGCGTCGGGTCACCTTGTCAACTCCGGACAACATCACCGGCAAGGCGACGTTTTCGACTGCGGTTAGGCGCGGCAGGAGATAAAACGACTGAAAGACAAACCCGACCAGGCGGCGGTAGGACGACAGGTCATCGGGCGGCATTGTTGTGAGATCCTGGCCGAACAGCACCGTCGATCCGGAAGTGGGACGGTCCATGCCTCCCAGTGGTGCAGGGGGTGGATTTCCCCATGCCAGACGGCCCTAAAACGATGACCAGTTGACCATCGAGGAAGCACGTGTTGATCTCGTGGAGGGCGGTCACCACCTCCTAACCTCGGCGATATTTGCGGGAGATGCCGTCCAGCCGCACCGACGCGTCCGGTTCAGACGGCGGCATCTTTTCCTCCGGCGGCCCGGGTGGAGGCACCTCCCATCCATCCCATGAGCAGGCCGAGCAGCCCATATCCAAACGCCGACACCACCAGCACCCCGATGTGAAGCAACGGGGAGTTGACAATGGCGACTTCCTGGGACACGAGGGATGGCGATATCGCGGCGCGGGAGCGGATTTGGGCCGGAGTAACGTGCAGGCTCAACACCGCCAGCGAACTGATTAGCCCGAACACAACTGCGACCAGAGCCCCATTGCGGGCGGGGGCCTTTCCGGCGCGTCGCGCCCAACGGCCAGTGAGGAAGGCGTTAAGCAACATAAGAATATCCAGCCCGAAATTTATGATGCTGCGGATGCCGGAAAAGGCCGGGACGATGAGGTTGGTAGCCAGGGCGACTAGGCCCAACAGCAGGCTTATGAGCACCCAGAACCGGCGGCTTTCTAGGTTGGCAAGATAATTCAAACGGCGGTCATCCTCTCGTTATCCGAATCCCCTCGGTCACGCCGGACTGCGGCGTCAACTCTTGCAGGCCCAGTTAATGCATGGGGACAAGTCAAGCGTTGCCTGGCATTCACTTAAATCCTCGGTTCATCAGGATCCTATTGCCGGATCGGTTACGGCGGTTCCCAAACGGCGTGCCCGGACCTGCGCTGGGTCCGATTGCGGTCGATCGGCATATTGGCATCATCCGGCAAACCTGCACTCCCAGGTTTTGCGCAAACCCGGTCCCGTTCCAACGCATCGGATGCCTGTTCCCTCACTTTACCACAGAAACCCCGTATATTCGGCAGATCGTCGCAAGTATTGGCCGGTCGCCATCGCCCACGGCTGCCACCGGTCACATCTGGAGCGGCGGCGGGCGCGACCTGGACCGGTCATTTCATACCCGAGCGGAGGCTACCGAGAACCGCCAAGCCCTGGTCGCCGCTGGGCTGGCGCCGTCGGTTAGGACACGGGTGCGGAGTGTGGCGCCATTTCACCGGACGGCAGGAATCTGTCCCGAAGTGGCGAACTCATAAGATCGACGACGCGAGGAAAAACCCGCTGTGTCGCACATGAAAACGGGGAAATGGCAATGAATTATCAGGACCGGAGCGAGGCGTCGGTTGAACTGACCGACAAAATGTACCAGGAAATTTGCAATCACGCCCTGCAGGCGGTTGGAGCGCGGTGGGTCCAGTTTACCGGATTCGATGCGGACACGGGTATCGTGCATCAATTGGGCATGTCGCAGTGGAACAGCCGAAGGTTGCAGCGGGCGGCCAGGGCGGCGAAGAGGTTGCTGCCGGGAATGGCGATTGTCCGGGTTAGTCCGCGGGTGACGGATAATCCGTTGTTGCGCGAAGTGTACGAGCTCGGTCACCCGGTCGAGTCGTCGCTGCGCGAAATTGCCTCCGGGGTCGTGCCGCGAACAGCGATTCGGCTGGCCGAACTGGCCGGTCTGCGCTGGACACTGTCTTATCCGATGGTGCTTCAGGGACAAGTCATCGGCGCGCTGGCCTTTCACTCGTCGCGGGCTTTCACGGCCCAGCAGCGGGGAGTGGCCACGGCTTTCGTCAAATTGGCGCTCTTGACGGTGGAAAACCATCGGTTGTACACCGAGCGGCGGGCACAGGTGGAACTATTGCGAGCCTCACGGGAACGCATGGTCGAGGCCGAGGAGCGGGTGCGCCAGGAAGTTGCCGAGCGGCTGCATGGAACTCTGCAGACTCGGCTTCTTATCGTATGGCACCGGCTCGGGGAGACGTTGCAAGCCGTGCAGGACGACATCGCACGGGCTCAGGTTGAGGATGTTCGGCAGATGGTGGAGCGAATTCGGGAAGACGATGTACGCCGTTTGAGTCATCGTCTGCATCCCCCGGTGTTGGCGATTGGTCTGCTCCCGGCCTTGCGGTCGTTGGGGGCGCAGATGGCGGAGGTGATAGATGTAGGGATTACCGCCGACGAGGAGTGGGGGCCTTGGGATGACCCGCTTGACAATAATCTCTCGGCCCGCTCCCGGCTGGCCATTTATCGGGTCGTGGAGGAGGCGCTGAACAACGCCCATCGCCATGGACATGCGGGTCGGGTGACCGTTCATCTGGGTGTGCAATCCGAAGGAATCCAAGTCACAGTATCCGATAACGGCCAGGGGTTTCGGCCGGATGACGTCGAGAAGGGGCTCGGCTGGTGGTCGATGGACGGGTATGTCTCTGATCTGGGAGGACATTTCGAGATTGAGAGCGCTCCCGAGCGCGGTACAACCTTAACGGTGAGGCTTCCGCTGCCGCACGTTCCGTTGCCGATTATTCCGGGTCGGGAAACAGGGCCCGCAGAGCCTGCGGACTGAGGGTGGATTTGGCGAGGAAATGGACGCCGAGGAGCTCCGAGAGCTGGTGGTAGGCCGGTTCGTCCTGGCTGCTGGTAAGGACGATCAGCAAATCGGGATGGCGGGCCAGCAAGCGTCGCACCGTGTCAAAGCCGTTCATGCCGGGCATTGCCACATCCACCACGGCGAGTTCCAGCAATTTTCGGTCGGCCAGGGTTAAGGCTTCGGGCCCGCTGTGGGCGACGGCCTCCACCCGAAAACTCGGGTCGGCAGACAACAGGGCGTTGACCCATTCCAGGTATTCGGCCTGGTCATCGACCAGCATCACTCGACGCACCTTTGATCCCTCCGCAGACCACCGTCTTCGTGACAGGATAGCAAAACCGGGGAGGATTTTTCAGGGTGCTAACCCCTAACTTTTCCGGCTGATAACCAGGTCGGGATGGCGGTCCGCCGGCCCACTTTTTGGCAACCAAGGGACAGCTAAGCTGTCGCGGTGGACGCCAGCACGCGACGCGCCGCTGCGGGTCTCACGTCGGTTTCTGCGCCAGGTAGCAACGCACCGCTTGCACCCGCGGATTGAGCGCGGGGTCGGACCGCTCAATCTGAAGAATCTGGTAAAGGGAATTGATTTGATTTTCCACGGATTTCTCGGCGAGGTGCAGAGATTTAGCGATAGCAAAATTGCTATACCCTTCAGCGATAAGCGACAGGATTTGGATTTGGCGCGGGGAGAGCTTTAAAGATCCGTTTGGGTCAGGTGCGTGCAAACCCTTGATCACCCCGGGATCCAAGACGAGCAGCTTGGCGGCGGCGCCGTTGATGGCGCGCGCCAGGGTGTCAAGACTGGTTACCGATTGCTTAAGCAGGTACGCCCAGCCAGGCAGGACGTGGTTCGGCAAGGCACGCAGATACTCGGGGTCACTATGGTTCGACAGCAATACAATGCCAAGTTCCGGCAGTGTCCGTCGCAGTTGCAGTCCGAGTTGGATGCCATTGTGGTGAGGCCCCAGATGAATGTCGAGCAACGCCACATCGGGGCGCAAGGCGAACGCGTCCGAACGGGCGTCGTCGGGATTCTGGTAGGTTCCGACCACTTCAAAAACCGGGTGATGCCGGAGCGCGATGGCCAGCAGTTCGAGAAAAAGCGGCTCGTCTTCCACGACGATAAGTCGGAGGGACTGCGTCAAAAAGGGGCCTCCTTCCTGAAATGAATCATGAACGCCCATTTATGATATCTGGACCAGGGGCTTTGCGAATAGGGGTTAGCACCCTATTTGCCCCACGTGAAAGCCGCTACCATAAAGATAAATCATGGGGACGGCGGTTGGGGAGGATACTGATGCCTGTTTTGGAGACGCGCCGGGCAAATTACCAGGAATATGGCGTATACGAGGAGTCTTTGGGTCTGGCCGAGCTTGTCGATCAGTCGGGACCCGAAGGGTTGCTGGTCTACATCTACGGACCTCCCGGTACGGGCAAAGGCTTGGCGCTCACCCAACTTATGCGTGCGCGACCGGATATCGCCTGGACCATGCTGTCCGCCCCGCGTTTTGCTGCTCCGGTGCTGGAAGCTATCAACACGGTGGCCTGTGGCATGCGCAGGCGCCATCGCTGGGGACTCTTGATTGACGGGTACGATGGCCTGGCAGGGATCGACGGCGCGGTGCGCCGGGCCTTAATTGAACTGCCCGCAGGCGGCATGGTGATTATTGCCGGGCGCACCCCGCCAGAACGCCTGTGGCCTGGTCAAGCCGCCTGGCGTAGCCGCATCCTGACCCGGCGCATGCCGGGTTTGAGCCAAGCCCAGGCCGTGGAGTTTTGTAATCGGCGCGGAGTATGGGACGCTGGCCACATTGCCGAACTGATCAAGGTGACTCAGGGGCAGGCGGGGCTTTTGGCTATTGCCGCGGACGCTTTGGGCTCCTGGCGGCATCCGGTTTCTTCTCACCGCGTGGGAGCGTTTACCGTCGAGCAATTGCTACGTCCGGGGTCGTTGCGAGGCGAGTGGCACCTTCGCACCGACAGTAACCTGGACTTGGTGTTAGCGGTGGCCAGTCTGGTGCCCGCAGTTGACCGGGAGATGGCCGAGACCGCACTGGGCGAGGAAACCGCCTACCAAGGGTGGAAATTGTGGCAGGCCACGGGAATCGCGGTGCCGTTGCCGGACGGTTGGTGCGCGGTACCAGAGACGGTGCGCGTTCTGGTAATGAGAACGGTGCAAGAAGAGCGGGCAACTTTGGTGGCGGCCTGGAAAAGCCGGATGTTGCGGGGGTTGTACGAGCGGATCACACGCGATGAGATCAATCCCCAACTGATTGAGGCATTTTTGGTGTTGGCTGGCGAGCAGTCGGGCCGATGGGCCACGAGTCAGGAAGTCTCCAACACGTGGTGTTTAGGGGAGGGGACCGAAGAGCGAGCCGATTTTGCAACCGGAAAGTTGGCGGCTGGGCGCCGGGTCTTGTTTTGCCGTGACCGCCAAGGAGGGTGGGTCGGTGGGGTCAGGGTGTTGGCCGGTTCGGATTCGGATGCCTTGCAGTTGACTTTAGATGTGGAGGAAGGCGGGCCGGCTGCCGTCGACAATCTCCTAAGGCGGATGGCGCCTTGGTTTGCCTCGCACCAGCTTGTGCGCGTCGTCGACGGCGAGGAGCGGCTTGCTCCGGAGGTTATGGAGCGCTGGAAATTTCGCCGGGCCTGGTCTTTGGCCGGCCCATGCTGGGAACTAGCCTTTCCGGCCGGCTTTCAACAGTGGCTGTTGGGTTTCATGGAGTTCCCCCCCGCCGAGATGGCACCCGAATGGCCGCAAATTGCCAAACAAGCGTTGGACTCGTTAGAACATCCTGATGTCCTCAAGGCGCTGATGGAACGATGGATGGTGGAACCGCCGGAAGGCGTGTCCTGGCGGGTTTGGATATTGCAGTGCCTTGAGAATCTGTTCGCGGAGAGTGATGGGGGTGAGCGCGACGTCCTGTTGGCCTACTACCGGGATCGCCTGGGATCGCACGATTGGGTGGCGAATCATCTGCATTTGTCGCGGGCGACCTACTTTCGCAGGCTGCGGCAGGGCATAAAGCGGCTGGGTGATGTTCTGGCTTCGCACGTCCAGGTGTTTCAGGGGTAGGGGTTTCTTACCGTTCCGGGTCGTGTTAAATGAGCACCACACCCGGACCATATTTTTGACAAAGAGTTAAGACCCATGGTGGCTTGGGCAGAAAGCCGACCTTCTCGCCGCCGACCCGACATCAGGCGATGGCGGTTGTGCCAGAGGTTGTGCTTAACACTGAAACAATCGCGGGTTCCCTCGTTTCCTCATATGCTGACCAGTTGTCAAGCTGGGGCGCCTGGGCTTTGGTGCCGCCGTTGCCAAGGCCGCCCCCGCTGAGGGTCACCCAGAGGGCGAAGCGGTTTTGCCTGGGATGAACCGGACGAAGTAAGGCTCGGCGCAGTCAAGCCGGGGTGAAGCCTCAGGGCGCGGATTTGACGATCAACTCCGCAGCCCGACCCGAGCCCAAGCGGTGTGGCCAACAATTGCCGAACGGTGCATGGAGAGCGACGCGCTATCCGGGGTGCAAGTTGCGCTGCGTTGTGCCGGCCGTTGGGGGATAGAAGACGCGCGCAACCATTGCCTGAACCTCCCCACGGATAAATCCGGGGGGTTCTAAAAACCTATACCTTCACACTCTCAGCGGCTCTCACTCCCGCTTGCGCGGGAGTTACATCATCCGCTGTCTTATGCTCCGGCAGGCTGTCTT
>JAJZZA010000029.1 GCA_021797825.1 Bacillota bacterium
GGCCGCGGGCCACGTCCGGCAGCGCGGCGATAACGGTCCCCTGCGGTTCCGCGGCGAAGCTGGTCAATCGGCCCGGCTGGCGATCCAAGGTTCCGGCTTCCGGCTGTTTTCGGGTGGAGACGCGGGTATCGCGGGCCGCCGGGGACGGGTCTTCCCCCATCAGGGCGCGCAAGTCCGCTACGCGGTACCGGCGCTGATTGCTCAAAGTGCGCACCGGGAGCAAAATGCCGGCGGATGCCCACTTGCGCAGGCCGTCGATGCTCATGCCAAGCATCTTGGCGGCGTTGCCGATGCTGACGAATTGACCATCCATCGTTTCATCACCGACAGTGAGGAGACCATCCATGGTGATGCTTTCCAAGTAATTGTTGAAGCAGCTACAACCTCCGCCGCCTAGGCCAGGCCGAGTCGCCTGTCAGCGTGTTGAACACTTTGCGGTGAGGCCCGAGCAAGCGGTTGCGCGCGTCCGGTTCACCGACCGTCCCCGCTTATTGCCGACCGCAGCGCAACGCCCCCCTGTCACCGTCCCCGACCGGGCCTGGCCGCGTCGATCCCAAGACCAAGTCGGATCGTTCCGTCAAAGCCTCCGGAGGGATTATCCCGAACAGTCGACTCGGGTGTATGACGGGCCGGCAGACGGCGGCATATCCTGTTCCAGGTCTGGGTGCGGAGACCGTGCCAAAGTCAGGCGCGTTGAGGTTTGGTTCAACGGTCAAAACAGGCGAGTTGTCGGTCGGGACGGTGCGACCGCGACGCCATCAGCCGGGAGTTGTCAACACCTGTAGACAATTTTTCGGAATGGGTGTAACATGTGACCGGAATCACAATCGTTTCAAAAAGGAGGTTCGTTATGTCTCAAATGACGCCTGTTTCAGAGTATCCCTGGGTCCAGGCTTTAGCGCTTGTCGGGCGCAGTGTTTCGGCGTTTCCCCGGTACGGCGTGATGTGGCCGGCGTATTCGAACTCCGCTCCAGTGATATTTTATGCGCTGAAGAGTTCGCAAGGGTATCATCAACTCGTCCAACACCTCGCCCGCCATCCCGAGTGGCAGTTCAGTTTTGCCTGGTCTTCGCGCCGGTTTTATGGCTATCAACGGGAACTGAGCAACCAAGGCCACAACTGGCTCATGTACCAAGAAACCAAGACGGGTTGGAAATTTGCCGACCACGCGCAAGCCGCCGTGGCCACCCGCTCCCCCGCAACCCGTTTTATCCCCACGCTTTCTTAGACGCGAGTCTGTCGCCGGCATGCCAGGGCGCGCTCTGGCAAGCCAAACGCGCCCTGGCATGAGGCGTTGGATCGGGACGGCGTCCACGGGAGGACGCAATTTGCCGCGACGGTCCCGCACCCCGGAACCTAAGGCCTCGCTCGTGTTTTCCCCCCGGTCACTCGCAAGCGGTCGCATCGATCCAAATCCCCTATACGATGTCCGGTCATCAGCAGGCAGTCTGCAGACCGGCCACCAACGGAAGCTCTGGACGCGCCAGCGCGGGTCCAGAGCTTCGGCATGGGCGGGATTTTAAACAGTCCGGGCGGTTCCCAGTGGATGGCGTCTGTGGCATAATGTTGCAGACCTTTTCCTGGGAAATCGCGGACCAGCTGGATGGGCCGCGCATCCTGATAGACAGCAGGGAAGGAGCCGACGGTTCGTCAACACAGCATTCGCAACGGGGAGGGGAGATGAATGGGGCATTCCTGGAAAAATCGACCTGGACCTGCGGCGGAAATGGCGGACGTGGCAGCCGCACAAGGACTATGGGAGCGCACCCGACCGGGTTATCGCCAGTTGGTGCCGTGGATGGTGGCCGTGACGCTGGTGCTGGTTTGGGCGGGAGTGGCCGCGAGCGGCATATTTCCCAAAATATATGTTCCGTCGCCATTGCGGGTGGTTCGCGACGGTGCCACGCTGGCGACATCCGGGTTCGCCGGGGTTACCCTACTGACCGACGTATTGGCTAGCGTGGGCCGCATCAGCGCCGGTTTCATCGCGGCCATTCTGGTGGGTGTTCCCATCGGATTCTGGATGGCCACGTCCGACATCGTCTTTGCGGCGATTGACCCGATGTTGC
The DNA here is from genome assembly GCA_021797825.1 of Bacillota bacterium. GTDB lineage: Bacteria > Bacillota > Sulfobacillia > Sulfobacillales > Sulfobacillaceae > JAJZZA01. The sequence continues at coordinate 2,070 of JAJZZA010000029.1, forward strand.
AATTTCTGCGTCCGATTCCCCCCTTGGCGTACATCCCCATCATGATTATCTGGTTTGGAATTGGTGAGCTGTCCAAGGTCATCTTGATCTTTTTTTGCACCATTCCGATCATCATTATTAGCGCCATGTCGGGGGTTCGGGGAACCCAGGAGACCCGTCTGCGGGTGGCCCGGTGTTTTGGGGCCACGCGCTGGCAGGTCTTTCGCCATGTTATCCTGCCGTCCGCTCTGCCGGAGATTTTTACGGGCATGCGCGTGGCCATCGGGGTGGCGTGGACGTGCTTGGTGGCTGCCGAAATGATTGCCTCGCAATCGGGTCTGGGTGCCATGATCCACACCGCCGGCAACGAAATCCGGACGGGGGTGGTTTTTGTCGGCATCATTTTCATCGGGCTCATCGGCTACACGATGGAGCTCGTTATCCGCTTAATCGAAAAACGGGTCATCCCGTGGAAAGGCAAGGCGTAAACCTATCGCGTACAAAACATCATTCGGAGGGATGCACAGTGATTGTTATAAGGAGATATCTGCGCGCCCTGGGCGTGGTAACGGCCGGAGCGTCCCTGATGACGACGGTGGCGGGGTGTGGTGTTTCCAGCGGGACCGGACAAGGCCCGGGGGCTTTGCCGACGGTTACCATCGGTTACGAAAACGCGCCGGATCCGGAAGCCGTGGCGATCGAACAGGGATTCTTCCAGAAATACATGCATGCCCATGTGGTAACCAAATACTTCAGTTCGGGACCGAATGCCCTGTCGGCCCTCGCGTCCGGGTCGCTCAACTTCATGACCACGCTGGGTAACCCCCCCACCGCGTCGGCCATCGCGCGGGGGGTGCCGTTAAAGGTGATATGGGCGATGGAACGGTATACTACCGCCGAAGGTTTGGTGGTGAAAAAAGGCAGTCACATTCATAGTTTGGCGGGGCTGGAGGGGAAGACCGTGGCATTGGTGGCCGGCTCTACCTCGCCTTTTGAATTGGATACGGCCCTAAAGGCGGCGCATATTCCGGTCTCCCGCGTGACCCAGGAAAACATGGCGCCGGCTCAGATGGTGGCCGCGTGGAAAACCGGGCAGATTCAGGCGGCCTATGTTTGGGTGCCCTTTATGAGTCAAATGGCGCAGGCGGGCGGACGCACCGTGATGTATGACCAAAATGTCGTGAGCCAGGCCCCCATTTTCAATTTGGCGGTGGTCAATTCGCCATGGGCCGCGGCGCATCCCGCTTTGGTGCGCGGTTTCATCCGCGCTGAGCAGGCGGGGGTCGCCTTTTTCAAGAGCCATCCCCGCACGGCCTATCAGGACATGGGCAAATTGAACGGCATCAGTGCGTCTCAAGCGAAGGCGCACGCCGCCGGATTAAGCTTTACCAGCCTGTCGCAGGAGGTGGGTTCGCGACGCTTGGGCCAGGGCAGGGCGGTCGCGACGTCGTTGGTGACCCGCTCCCTCGCGTCCGCGGCGCGGTGGCTGCAACAGTCGGGAACCATTTCCCGCGCGCCGGCCAACATGAGCCAATATGTGGATCCGAGCTACTGTGAGCAGGTCCTTCAAGCGGGGAAATAAGGGGGGATACGGATGGTAAGTCTCCAGCAAGTGCGCAAGACCTATCCCGCGCCGGTTCGGGGCCAGGATCCCCTGTTGGCGGTTGACACGATCGATCTGACGTTGGCCGACGGTCAGTTTTGCAGTTTGGTCGGTCCCAGCGGGTGCGGAAAAACCACGATTTTAAACCTGGTGGGAGGGTTCGAGCAACCGAGCGCGGGACGGATTGCGGCCAGCGGGCGTTCCGTAATCGGACCCGGGCCCGATCGCGCGGTGGTGTTCCAAGAAGCCGCCTTGCTGCCTTGGATGACCGTGGAGGCCAACCTGGCATTTGCCCTGACGCTGCGCGGCGGACGCCCCGCCGCAAATACCGAGCGGATTGCGCAAATGATGGAGGTGATGGGATTGACCGGATTCGAACGGCATTATCCCTATCACCTGTCCGGAGGCATGCAACAGCGCGTGGCTATCGGGCGGGCGCTGTTGACCAATCCCGAGGTGCTCTTGATGGACGAGCCGTTTGGGGCGCTCGACGCCCAGACGCGCAGCGACCTGCAGCGGTTTCTGCTAGAACTCTGGTCGCGCCTTAACCCCACCGTGCTGTTTGTCACGCATGACGTGGAAGAGGCGATTTTGTTGGCGGATCGGGTCGTGGTGATGAGTCCCCGACCGGGACGCATCGTGGACGACATTGCGGTGAATTTGCCCCGCCCGCGCACCTGGGACGCCGTCTTGAACCGGGAGTTCGGAGAGTTGCGAAGGCAAGTGCTAGACGCCCTGCGACCGTCTGATTCGCGGGCTCGCCGGTTGTCGTAGACATTGCGGAGACGGCGGCGCCGCATGCCGCAGGACTCCGGGCAGCCGGCTTTGGGTGCCGGGCGGGCGCGACGGGTAGGCGTGCTTTTGGCTCCGGGCTCGAAAGAGTTTGCAAACGGGGTGTTCCCCAGCTATGGTATGCTGATCAGGACAGAGGGGGGACGCCGTGTGGCGGATGAGTCAGCACGCCTGTTTGATGCCACCTTTGCGCTGGTGCGGGTTTTTGAACGCCAGTTCCGGCGGGATCCGGACCCGTATCATATTACTCCGACACAATTTCACGCGATGACCCTGCTTTCCGTGCACGACACCGTGACGTTGCTGGAAATCGCGCACCTATTAAGAGTCGCTCCGCCTACCGCGACCCGGGCCATCGACGCCCTGGAGCAAAAAGGCCTGTTGATTAAGGACCGCGATCCCCAGGATCGACGGCTGGTATGGCTTCATTTGTCCGGGTTGGGGGTTAGTCTGGTGCAAGAAGCACGTCGACAGCACCTGGACAGCTTTCGGACTTGGCTGGCCCCATTGTCGGGGGACGAACAACAACGCTTGCTGGAGACGCTGGAAAAGATCGTAGCGGAGGGCGATGGATGATGCCAGGGGTTGTCGGTTTGATTGTCAATCCGATGGCTGGTCGGGATATCAGGCGGGTGGTGGCGGCGGCTTCTTTGCAGTCCTCTCCGGAAAAATTGTTGGCGGTGCGCCGGATTTTAGCAGGCATCGCCGCGGTCCCGGGGATTCGGGTGGTTATGCCGGACGACCGGGAAGGCTTTTCAGATTACGTGGCCAGTGAGGTGCGGAGTCCGGTGCGGATTAGCCTGGCCAAGGGACCCGATGGGGACGCCGGGGCGTTGACCATGGGCTGGGTGGGAGCCCTGCAAAGCGCGGGGGCCGGGGTATTGGTGGTGGTGGGGGGAGACGGCACGCAACGCAACGCCGCTCAGGGCCTCCCGGCGGTTCCCGTCTTGCCGGTGGCGGGGGGGACCAATAATGTGGCGTGCTGGACCGGAGACCAAACGGTCGCAGGTTATGCTGCAGCCCTTTATTTGGCACGGTCGCTGGATCCGGCCAGCGTCGGCCAACGGGCCAAAATCATCCATGTCAGGGTCGGAGGGCACGAGGACATGGCGCTGATCGATGTCGCCTTGGTGCGCCAGCCGTTTACCGGGGCGCTGGCGGTCTGGCGGGCGGATGATGTGGAAGCCCTGATATTGGGCATCGCCGATCCCGCTCGGCCAGGACTTTCGAATGTCGGCGGATTTGTCTCCCCGTTGCGGCCGGAGGATGACTTCGGGTTGTTCATGGCGTTGGCGGCCGACGACGACGAGGTGCCGGGCGTGCCGACGGTGTTGGTGCCCGGACTGATGGCGACGATGCGAGTCCGCGGGTTTTCGCAGCTGGCTTTTGGTCAAACGGTGTCGGTGTCCCGGCCTGCGGGGGGAACCTTGGCGCTTGATGGGGAGCGCACCGTGGTGTTGCACCGCGGGGAGACGGCAGAGGTGTGGGTGCAACGCGACGGGCCCTATGTGTTGGACCCGGTGCGGGTGTTGACCGCGTCGCCCGCGTACGGGATCCCCCATATCGCCCTGCACGTTCCCCCGGCCGCGTCCGGCGCGGACGGTGTCGGCAAGCCCGGCCACGGGATCTTTCCAGCTTGAGCGGGGCGCGATGGCTAAGCGTCCTGCCCACGCAACATAACCCCCTGGCGATCCCTTGCCGATGTTTAGACGGACGAATCGGGTTGTGGCTCGGCCGCATGCATGGCCTGCAGAGGTGGTCGCTGCCTGGCGACGGGTCCCGGTGCTCCCCGGTTAGGGCGGGCGCCGGGTTAGAGTGCCTCGCCTACGCGCACGCGAATCGCCTCCGGCACCGTCCGGAAGGTCACGGGCGGATGACCGATGAGTTCGCCGTCGGCGTGGACCCAAAGATGTTCGGGCGCGTCGACGGCAAGTCGGGGGACCATAAAGGTTTTTACCCGCCGGTGGCGCACGTGGCTACCGCCGAATACGCGAACCAACAAAGGCAGCACGGCAAACGGCGAGATCGCCTCCACCCAGACGACTTGAAACAGGCCGTCTTGGGGATCGGCATCCGGGCATATCTTCATGCCGCCGGCATAATAGCGGGTATTGCCAACCGCAATCATAAAGGTGAGTTCCTGTCGACGGGCCTCGCCCAACGCCACTGTCAAGGGTTGAGCCCGGTAGAACAGCAAATGCCGAAAAACCCCTCGCACAAAGATCCAAGTGCCGTTGCCCCGTTTGGGCCGCGCGTTGACCCAATTGGCCACTTCGGCGTCAAATCCGATTCCGGAGACGGTCAAAAAGTATTGGTCGCCAACCATGCCGATGTCGAGTTTGCGGGTCGGACCCTTTAAGGCCAGGGTCAGCTGCTCGACGGGAGTGGGGGGATAGTGCAGCACCCGGGCAAAATCGTTGCCGGTTCCAGCCGGAATGACGGCAAAGGTGGCGCGACCCGCGGGCAAGAGGCCGTTTATCACCTCATGATGGGTTCCGTCCCCGCCCAACGAGATGACCGTCATGTCGTCCAATTGCGCCACTTCCCGGGCCAGTTCGGTGGCGTGTCCGGGCCGTTGGGTGCGAAAAACCTCGACATGGGCTTCGTTGATAAAGGGCTTAAGCTTGTCGTAGACCGCCAGCGCGCGTCCGCTCCCCGCCGCCGGGTTTAAAATCAAGCGTGCCGCCACTTGCCACAAACCTCCTGTTCTTGCTGATTCATGCGTCTCGGTCGCCGAGCAGTCCTTGCACGATGCGGATTTCATCCGCATATTGGCGCTCGTCGTGGACGGGAGTTTCCAGGTAGAACGGCAGAGCGGCCACGCGCGGGTCGTTTAACAGGAGGGACAGGGCAGGCAGGCCGATGGACCCTTGACCGATCAATTCGTGGCGATCCCGGCGGCCGTTAAAGGGGACCTTGCTGTCGTTCAGGTGAATGGCCTGCAGACGGTCCAGGTAGCCCCGGTGGGAAAATCCGGCAAACGCCGTCGGATGTTCGGCAGACAGCACCCCGGCCGCAAACGCATGCTGGGTGTCGAGACAAAACCCCACCCGTTCGGCGGGAAACGGCTCCGCGATGGCTAGCAGCTCGTCAATCGTGGTTCCGATTTCAGAGCCCTGTCCCGCGGTGTTTTCAAGCAAGACGGCTGGGCTTGGGCGAGGGCTTTGTTGCAGGACGGCGGTCAGCGCCGCTTGCATGCGGGCGATGCCGTAGTCCCGGCCATGCTGCTTGGGTTTGCCGCAATGCACCACCACGGCATAGGTGCCACGCGCGCTTGCGATCACCAGATCCTGAATCAGCGCATCAATCGAGAGGTGCCACAATTCGTCGTCCGGGGAGGCGAGATTTATCAGGTAGGGAGCGTGACCGATAGCAATCAGATCCCGTTCCGCCATCAGCCTGACTCCTTCGGCGGCATCCGCCAAATTGACCGTCTTGGCGCCCCGAAAGGCGCGCGGGTTTTTGGTGAAATATTGAAAGGCGGTGGCGCCCAGAGTGGGGGCGACGCGCACCGCCTGGGCAAATCCTTTGGCCACGCTGAGGTGGCAGCCAATCCGCATGACAACCCGCTCCTTTATCGTCTTTTGTATCATGCCTTGTGGGATCAGCGGCGTCAAGCCGCGCCCGGCAAGAGGACCGCGCAGGTGGCGCGGGGACGCGGCGACGGCGAAGCGCGCGACGTGTTGCGCACCGGCCCCGGCAGGAATTTTGAGGAAAAAAGCGAATGCTTTAGAGAGAAAACGAGCGTGGCTGCAACCGGACCATGATCGGCCGTGTCACTCGGTGCGCGACCCGAAGTGCTTTCGGGGGACGGTGTTCCTAGGGAAGGGGAAACCAGCGTGTACGGTAAAGACTTGCGGCTGCTTATCCCCGCAGCCAGGGATCTGACCTATTTGAATACGGGAACCTTGGGCCCCACCCCGGTTACGGCGCTGGCGGCGTCTTCCGCCGGGGAAATGGAGTGGGAAGAACGGGGCCCCGGCCATCTCCCACATTATTTGAACGCCAGAACCAAAGCCCGGCACTTTGCCCAGCGGATTGAGACGCAATGGTCCGGCGGCATGGTAAGTTTGACTGCAAACAACAGCGAGTCCTTGCTTCGGGTCTTGTGGGGCATCGATTTTCAGGCGGGGGATGAAATTATCACCACTTCCCATGAGCATAGCGCCCTGGTCATGGGATTGTCGTCGCTGGCGCGTCGGTTTCACATCAAAATCCATGTGGTGCCAGTGGACGATCCCCTCGGGCTAACCGATCACATCCGACAGGTGTTGAGTTCCCGCACCCGTCTGGTGGCGATGAGCCACGTCTCGCATTTGACCGGCTGGACATTGCCGGTGGCCGATGTGCGGCAATTGCTGTCGTCCTTTGCCCGGTGCCGGCTGCTGGTGGATGGAGCCCAGGCGCTGGGCAACATCGTGGTCAACCCGGAACAGCTGGGTGCCGATTATTACGTGTTTTGCGGCCACAAATGGATGATGGCCCCGGCTGGCTGGGCGGGGCTTTGGGTGCGCACCGGCTGTGGGGAGGAGCTCTTTACGGCTTGGCCCGACGAACAGGAAGCGGGCGAGGCGGCGCGCCTGGCGCAAGGTCCGGTGGGGCCGAGCGCCCGCGGGGGCGAGGCCTTCGAGTATGGCACGCGCGGGTGGCCACGGGTGGCGGGCTGGTCGGTGACCTGGGATTATTACGAAGAAGAGGGCTTTGCTCATCATGCCGAGTACCAGCAGGCGTTGGCGGACGAGGCTCGTCAGCGCCTCGCGCGTTTGCCCGGGATCCAGGTGTTGATGACTCCGAACCCCAGCCTGCAAGACACCGCGCTGATGACGGCGATGTCGGACAAGGCGGGTTCCGGCATTGTGGACTGGTTGTGGAGCCGCGAGATTATTGTCAAGCCGGTCCCATCCTATCACGGGATTCGGATTTCCTGGGCGCTATTCAACACCGAAGACGATCTCGACGCGCTGGAGTCGGCTCTGGTTATGTTTCATCGGGAATTTTGACCTCCCCCGATCTTGCGGAGGACAAGCGGATCACCCAGAATTGAGATGGGAGGAGATTCCATTGATCCCATCAATTGGTATGTTATGGGCGCGTCTTGTCCGACGTCCCGAGCTCCCGTATCACCAGCCGTGGCAAGAGGGGCGGATGCCGATTTTCGAACGTCAGGATTTCGCCCGGGTGGTGGTTTCCGCTATTTCCGCCGCACGCTATGTGCGCACCGCTGGCGCGACCGGGGAGCCGTTGTTTTGGGCACGGTCACCGGCCGATCTGGATCGAGAGGTCCTGCTGTGGTCAGAGATCTTGGCGGCGTCGGGCGTGCGGCGAGGGATGCGCGGCGTGGTGGCTTTGCCCAATCAGGATATGGCTCAAGCCGTGGCGCGGGGAAGCGAAATTCATGGCGGGGCCATGGCGGTGGTGGCGGATTTTGACTTGGCCGCCGCATTTGAGGGACTGAAACCGGACGTCCTCATCACATCGCCGCTGACCGCGTTCCGGTTGCATTTGCGGAATCGGCTGAAGGATCTGGGCGTGCTCTTGCTCACCGCCGATGTTGGAGGGTTTGGACCGTTGCGGGAGTTTTTCGCGGCCTGCTACCCCGATCTTAGCATGCGCGAAGTCTACGCTCTGACCGAACATGCCGGACCGCTGGCGCTGGGGTGCGAGGCGGGCAATCTGCACTGGGTCAGCGACGGTGTGGCGGTGGAATTGATTCATCCCGGCCGCGGCGAAGACGCCAGGCCGGGCGAGGTGGCGAGCGTGGTGCTGACCGATCTGGGGGAACGGGCGATGCCGCTTTGGCGTTACAATACCGGCGACCTGGTGCGGGTGGCGTCCGGACCATGCCGCTGCGGTGCCGATAGTGTCGTGCTGTCAAGCGGGATCTTGGGCCGGCTGGCGCGAACTCGGGCCATTTCCCAGCGCGTGGTTTTCCCGGCGGACGTGGCCGCCGTCATTTATTCGGTGCCGGGATTGACCGATCGCTTTAAAGCCGTGGTCAGGGCCGATCCGGAGATGGGCCGCGATCTATTGGAGGTAACCGTGGCGCTCTTGCCGGGCCTGGACCAAGCGGTGGCGAAGCGGCTGGTGAGAGAACGCGTGCTGGATCGCACGGGTCTGGTGGTCAACGTGAACATTGTTCCGCCCGCGGCGGTTGAGCCGGTGTTGCAAGTCTTCGCGCAAGAACTCCGCTCCCGCGTCCCCGACCCGGTGCGATGGCTTTCGTGACGTCCCTCCCGCATAAATCCGGGGATTGGCGGGGGGCATGCTTTCCGCGCATACCGTTCGTACCCCCATTCGGGGCATGCCATTGGGTCCACGGGGGCGCTCCCCAGACCCACCGGGCGTGCCCCGCCCGGTCGGACGACGTCGAGGGGGTTGTCATCTTCGACGGAGAATATTGCTGCATGACACGGCGCGGAAGACAAGATTTTGGCCTGGTTGGGCACTGGGCCGGTATCCTATGACGGGGATGAACATTCCCCAGAGAAAACATCAGGGCGTTGCGCCCGATTGGCAAGTCCGCATCGGAGCCGGAGACGGGATGCGGGCAGTGTCTACGGACCCGGCGGAAGGTCGGCCAATCCGGCCTGTTCGCGCGCGGTTTGCAGTCGGTCGGCCAGCAGCCAAGCAAAGTCTGGATCGAGAGCCTGCTCGGGAACCGCCCGCCCCGCATAAAGCGTCCAAAACCCGTCGAGGGGCTCCGGCAAACGTTGCAGCGCCCAATGACGGTAGGCGGGATCCCGGAGAAACCGCGCCATATGCTCAAATGACAGCGGAACCTGGGCAGTCAGCAGGACCTCCGCCAGTGCGGACAGCATGGCGAGGGCTTGGTCCGTGCTGCGCTCAGGATATAAGAGGGCGACGATCTGTTTGACCGCGTCGACTCCGGATGCGATGTCCCGGGCTTTGGGTCCAAATCCCATGGCGTGACTCAACCTCCCTAAAACCCTGGCCAAGATCAGCTCCAGCCATAGTTTACGCCATACCGGGGCGGTCGGCACCTTTTTCCGCGGATCTCGTACGGTAACAGGGAAAGGCGGGAGAACCATGCCAAGGGACGGGCGCAGGCCGCGGTGCTATGTGCCGCTGGCGGATCGGGCGGGGCAGCGGTTGATGGCGCAGGGAGTCAAATGGGCGCGTCCGCGGCGGGTGTGGTGCTGGTTTCAGCAAGAAGGATACCGCGCAGGCCAAGCTGCCGATGGCATTCCGCTGGCGGTGCGCGATCGCGTCGCGAGCCGATTGCGCCGCCGATGGCGTCGCTGGCTGACCGCCGAGGTGGTGTTGGCCAGCGCGTCGGGCCCGGCGGCGATGGCTGTCGCGGTCGCCTGTTTGACGATCGTGCTAACCGCCTGGGGCGTTGAAATGGCCGCCGCCTACGGCCTCGACGGCCATGCCGACGGCCGCTTGGGGCGGTTGCGCGAGATTTTAGGCGAGGGCTTGACGCAACGGCTGACCGGCGCCCATCGGCCGTCGCGCAATGGCTGGCGTCGCGCCGGACGCACCGCCAGCGCTTGGGTGTTGGCGGGATGGGGTCAGGAAATGCTATGGGCCGATGACATTATGGCCCAGGTTCGTCGACAGTGGCGCGGGGAAGCGTGCGATGACGGACGATGGGCCGCGTCGGCAGAGCCGCTGGATGACGCCGCCGACACGAGCGTTGCCGTCGCTCAGGTTTGTGACGCGGAGAACAAAGAGCGGCCATTCGCGGCGATGTGATGTTTCTTCACCGCATTATTCTGCCGATTCAAGCCGGATTTCTGACAGGGGCTCCCCCCAAGCCATAAAATACGACCAACAACCAACGTTGATCCTTGGCAAGGGGGTGCACGCAGTGAACGGAGAAATTCGCCAGCAAGACGATCGTCATGAAGAGTGGTTCGACGTGATGCGGGAATGGTTCGCCGAGGACGACGGTGAGGACCGGGAATAGCGCTTCTTTAGCAAAAGCCTGCAACGCAGGCTTTTTTGTTGCCCGATATCCCATTTGGGAGCGAGAATCCCCGATCTGCGAACAGCCGCATGGGCTACAATAACAGACGGAGTGAAGTTGAGGACGCGTGTGGGCACGCTGCACTCGCGTTGAACAGAATCCGTCGCCTGGTCTCCGACCTCGACCGGGGCGATCGGTTGGGGGGTCACATGCATGCGTATCGGACTGATTGCTCATGACACGAAAAAGGAGCCGATGGTGGATTTTGTAGCCCAATATCGGGAACGGTTTGCGCGTCATGAATTGTGGGCGACCGGCCATACCGGACAACTGCTGGCGGAACGGATCGGTTTGGCCGTGCACTGCCTGATGCCGGGACCGCTCGGAGGCGACCAGCAGATGGGCAGCCGCATCGCCCAGGGCGAGATTGACATGCTGTTTTTTTTGCGGGATCCCTTATTTGCGCATCCGCATGAGCCGGATGTGGCGGCCCTGCTCCGGTTGTGCGATGTGCGGCCGATTCCGGTGGCGACCAATCCGGCGACGGCGCAAAGCCTGGTGATTAAGCTCTAAATTATGGGCGTGAAGGGACGTGTCGGCGTGTTGCCGCTTGAAGACGTGGTGGTGCTGGATTTATCGCGCATTTTGACGGGGCCTTATTGCACCATGATGCTTGCCGACTTTGGGGCTGAGGTGGTTAAAATCGAACCGCCGGCGGGCGATGATACCCGTGCCTGGGGACCTCCGTTTATTGAAGGGGAGAGCGCGTATTTCCTTTCGGTCAACCGGAACAAACGCTCGATCGTCATGGACTTTCAAATTGAACGCGACCGGGCGCGGTTTCGCCGGATGGTTCGCAGCGCCGATGTCGTCGTGGAGAATTACCGTCCGGGCACCCTGAACAAATGGGGGTTCGACTATCCGCAACTGGCTGCCATCAATCCGCGGATCATTTTGGCCTCCATTTCCGGATTTGGCGCGACCGGTCCGGGCCGGGACCGACCCGGATATGACGTGGTGGCGCAGGCCATGTCCGGTCTAATGTCGGTGACCGGAGACGGCGGGCGGCCCACCAAAGCCGGATTCTCGGTGGCGGATATCGGGGCGGGAATGTGGGCGGCGTTCGGCATCATGACCGCGCTGTGGGCCCGTCGGCGGACGGGACGCGGCCAATGGGTGGACACATCACTGTACGAGACGCTGGTCTCTTGGCAGACCTATCAGGCGGGAAATTTTTTTGCTACCGGCCAGGTTCCCCGGGCATTGGGATCGGCTCATCCCAATATCGCACCGTACCAGGCGGTGCGGGCGCGAGACGGCTATTTCATTTTGGCCTGCGGCAACGACGGACTTTGGCGGACGTTGGTGAAGGTGGCACCGGTTCCGTTTGGCGACGAGGAGGAGTTTATGACCAACGCGCAGCGGGTCATGCACCGCCAGGAACTGATTTCGCGCCTGGAGGAAGAGGTCTTTGCAGCGGCCGACGTCAAGGACTGGGTTGAGCGGCTAGGGGCGGCCGGAATCCCGGTGGCGCCGATTCAAGACCTCGCCGAGACCTGGCAGGATCCCCAGCTCTTGTCCCGCGGCATGTTGGCGGTCTTGAACCATCCCATGGCGGGCAACATCAAGACCGTCGGCATCCCGGTCAAACTCTCGGACACCCCGGGATCGCTGCGTGAAGCGCCTCCATTGCTCGACCAACATCGGACAGAAATTCTGGACCGCTTTGGTTTGGATCCAGACCCATCGTGACCGCTCCCGCTGCGGGCACCGATGGCGTTTAGGCAACTCGCGAGCCGAGGGAGGTGGGCAGAGGCCGCTTCGGGCGGTGCGCGCGGCGGAGGCGACAGGCCAGGGCGGCGCACGGACTGACCCGGTTCTGCATCAACTGCGGATTGCCTAGCGGCATCAAGCAGCGGGAGCCGTTGCCGAAATGGTTGCCGGTTCCCGCCAGGTTCGGCGAGGCTTTTTTCGACTGCCAGGCAATTTAGCCTGGCCGCTTTTTGTTTGGCTGGCCCGCGCAGCGACATTGACCGCGATGGTGTTTACGGTACCGATAGGCGGATAACGGTGCGCATCCCCTGCCGGCGAGCCAGGCGAGACCGGGTGATACTGGCCCGAGACCCATTCGCTCCGCCATTTCCGGCCCGGGGGGGTCATCGCGGGTTCCCGGAACGCGCCGGCAACCCAACAGGGGCTTGCGTTGCTAGTAACTAACGCAGTATACTGCAAATAGCATTATTACTAGCGGAATGGAGATGGGATCATGGTGACATCGGCAGAGACCGGGGTGCGGGCATCGGTCATCCGTCCGCGTCCCTGGAAGACGGGGATTTTTACCTTCGCCCACTTTTTAAACGATGCGTATCCCAACCTGTACCCAGCCTTGCTGCCGGTGCTGATGGTGGCGATGCACTTTTCTGTGGCGTTGGCGGGCCTCTTAAGCAGCGTCGCGGCCTTGACCACGCAACTGCTGCAACCCGTCATGGGGCTCTGGGCGGATCGGGTGGGAGGACGCGGGTTCGTGGTCGGCGGGCTGCTGGTCGGCAGCCTGGTGTCCGCCTTCGCCTTGGCCTTTTCCCCGTCTTATGCCGTGTTTGTCGTGGCGCTCTTGCTGGGCGGACTCGGTAATGCCGCCTTTCACCCCCATGCCTCGGCGCTGGTGGGGGATTGGTCGGGGGAGCGCAAGGGTTTTGCCATGAGCCTCTTTATGATTGGGGGCAACGTGGGTCGTGCGGTGGCGCCGGTGGCGGCGACGACCGCTTTTCTGCTGGTCGGGGGCCGCTCCGGACTTTGGATCTTGGCTCTGCCCGGCATTGCGATGGCTCTGGTGATGACGTTCGTGATGCGCCCGGCGCCGGCACCTCGAAGCCGCCCGGTGGCGATTTGGACGCCCGAATTTCGCCAGGGTCTTCGTCATGCGGGCAACCTGCTAATCGTCGTCATGTTGCGAAATCTGGCCTCGATGGCCACGATGACGATGATTCCGATTTTGTGGCACACCCTGCATCGGCCGTTGGCCCAGTCCGCCGGCCTGCTGTTCGTGCTGTTTATGGTGGGGAGCCTGGGCAACATGGCTGGCGGGGCCATTTCGGATCGCATCGGGGCGAAACCCGTGCTCATCGGATCGGCTCTCTTGTCGGGAGCGTTTCTGTGGATCTTCGTGCACGTGAGCGGTATCTTAAGTTGGGTCCTGATCGGGTTGTTGGGAGCCTCTCTGTATTCCACCGGATCGGTGGTAATGGTTTACGGCCAGGCGTTGTTTCCTCAAAACAAAGGGATGGCTTCCGGGTTGACTTTGGGATTGGGCAACACGCTAGGAGCCTTGGCGGTCGGGTTGGTCGGCATCGTGGCCAAGTTCGTTGGCATCGTCACCGCGTTGGATTTGACGGCTTTCGCCGTGCTGTTGAGCATCCCGTTTTCGATGCGGCTCAACGAAGCCGGCCGGGCCGATTAAACGCTATCGCGGGGGGACGGGACCGGCACGACGGGCCCGTCTCCCGCGGCGTCACCTGGGAACGGCCTTCGGGCTCGCGGGCGACGACGGGGTGCGTGGGGCGATGGCGTCCGCGACCACCGCGCCGACGACGATGCCGTATACGACCCACATCACGTGAAAGCCGATCATGACGCTGGACGGAGAGAGGCTTCCGACCAAGAATCCGGTGAGGGCCGTGGCTGCGGCGGCTCCGAGATAGCGGAGAAAGGGATCGCCGGCGCGTCGGCTCAAGCGAAACGCGGCAACCAGCAGGAGCAGATACCAGACCAGATAGAGCGCCAAACCGATCCAGCCAAAATCGATGCCGTTTTCGAGCCACATGTTGTGGGCATCAATGACACCATAGGTGTTGTAGGGAGAGGGATGATGAAGCCAATAGGCGTACCACCGTTCCGCTCCCCGCGGGCCCAGCCCGAAGGGATGCTGCCGCATAGCCTCGAGACCGCTTTGCAAAAGGGCCATGCGGATGGAAAGCGAGGTTGGCTTGGCGTCAGGGGATGGCAGGTGAAAGCGCGTGAAAATGTCGGCCAGGTGCTGAACTTTTTTCAGCGCGAAGGGGAGCGGGGCGTTGGCGGGCAAGGCATGCAGCATCAGCACGCCAGCGGCCAGGATGGTGACTCCTCCAGCCAACAGGGCCCATCCCCAGCGACGCAACCGGGACGGGATAACGGCCGGCATCACGGCCAGATCCACCAACAAAGCCAGTTCTCCGCCGCGACTGCCGGTCTTGTACAAGAGATACAACAACGGTAGAACCAAGAGCGCCACGACCAGCGCCGTGCGCCGTTTGGGGCTGACCATCAGCCAAAGTCCGACAAATGGGAGAATCAAGGCGATGGCCGCCCCGAGACTGTTGGCGTCGAAGTAGAAGGTGGTGGGGATGAATCCGTTGGACCGGGCGGCTCCCAGATGAAGGCCGGTGGCGGTTTCCCAAAGGCCAACGGCGATCGTGGCGGTTACGTAAAGTCCCACGGCTAGGATTACCGTCGTCCGGAACGCGGTGCGGTTCCAGCCCAAGGTCCAAAGCGCGAGGACCAGCGCATAGCCTCCGATCTGCGACCAGAGGTAATATTCGTCGTAGTAGATGCGGGGGCTAAAGGCAAGAAACGTGGCGACCGCCACCCCTAGCCAAGCCGTTAGCACTGCCAGCGGGAGCCACCCCGGCCGCCGTCCGCGCCACAGCGCCCAAGCGGTCAGAAGAGGCAATGCCACCACCAGCGGACGGGCCAGAACGCTGAATATGGAATGGCCCTGCATGCCGGGGAGGGCCGTATAGCCTTCAAACAACGATGTCACGACAAAGACCGCCAGCACGGCGAACCACATGTTTCGACCTGTTGCTGATCGCCCCACACGCATCCCCCTATCATCCTTTTCATCTTACCGTCTTTGACAACCAAACGCCAGGGGCGACGCCATGGTATCATGACGTCAACCGGTCACTTGGAAGGACGCGGGCAATGTCTGCCGGGGCAAATGCGGTGCCCCCACGCCTTTTGGGCGGGAAGGCGAGCCGTCGGCCTGGAATTGAGCTGAGCGACGGGAAGGGAGCCGCGGGCAGAGTTCGGGGAGGGTTCAACCATGACGCTCGTGGCCGGGAGCGGAGAGGGGTGTGGCAATGACAACGGCCGTGGATCGATACTTGCGCGTGCGACAGGCGTTTGGACCCAGTTTTCGCGGGGATCGGCCGGAAGTGTTGTTTCTCATGAACCTGACCGGCACCGTGCAAGTTTACGCCATGGACTTAAACGGGGGATGGCCGGATATGGTGACCGAGTTGTCCGACCGCGCCACGGCGGTTCACGCGTCGCCGCGCGGGTCGGCACTGGTGGTGGCGACCGATGTCGAGGGCAACGAGCGGCACGGGTTCTTGGTCTTGGCCGACCGTGACCGGGAACCGCAATGGCTGACATCCGAAAATGATGCGATTCACGAATTTGGGGCCTTTCATCCCGATGGCGAGCACATCGCCTATACCGCCAACATCCGCAATGGGCGGGATTTCGACTTGTACCTGCAACCTATCGAGCCGGGATCGCCGGCCCAACGGTTGCTATCCCTAGACGGGACCTGGCATGTGGAGGGGTTTCGCCCGGATGGGAAAGGCATCCTGTTGCGGGCAGAGCTGTCGAATGCCGACCAATACTTGACGCTGTTTGACCTCGCTACCGGCCAACTCGAGCGATTGACGCCCGAAGGCGCCTCGGATGCGTACCAGGAACCGGGGTTCGATTATCAGGGCAAGATTTGCACGCTCACCAACTATGGGCGCGAATGGCTGGGTGTGGCCAGACTTCAGCCCAACGGACAGTTGGAGTGGGGGTATGCGCCGGATGCGGACTGCGAACACTTGGCGCTGTCGCCGACCCAGAGCCTGTGGGCGGTTGTCGTCAATCGCCAGGGATTTTCCGAACTGCACCTATTTGACCCGGAACGCGGGCGCGACCAAGTGGTGCAAGGGCTCGGTCCGGGCGTGATTGGCGACGTGGTGTTTTCGCCGGACGGCCGCTGGCTGGCCTTGACTTTTCACGGACCTGACGCCAACCTGAACGTCTGGTTGGTATCGGTTTGGGACGCTTTGGCCCGTCCGCTGACGCACGCGCCGTGGAACGGCGTCGATCCGCGACGCTTGGTGCGGCCGGTGCTTGACCGCTATCCCAGTTTTGACGGGCGGGAGATTCCGGTGTGGGTCTATTATCCCAAACCCGCGCGGGATCCGGCTCCGGTGGTGGTCTCCATTCATGGCGGCCCCGAGTGGCAAGAAAGGCCGGGCTTCAATCCGGTGTACCAGATGCTGCTGTCGCGCGGATATGCCGTGGTGGCGCCCAATGTTCGCGGGAGTACCGGTTATGGCCGCACCTATTGTCACTTGGACGATCGGGATCAGCGCGGGGATGCCATCCGGGATCTCGGTGCCTTGGCGGCATGGATCGGATTGCAGCCGCAGTTGGACGCCGACCGCATTGCCTTGATGGGCGGATCCTATGGCGGCTATATGGTCTTGGCGGGTTTGACGTGGTTTCCGCACGCCTTTCGGGCAGGAATCGAAATCGCCGGGATCGCCAATCTCGAGACGTTTCTGGAAGAGACCGGGCCCTGGCGGCGTCATCTGCGGGAGGCGGAATACGGGTATCTGGACACGGACCGCGAAAGCTTGCGGAACTTGTCGCCGATTTACCAGTTTGACCGTATCGTCGCCCCCTTGATGGTGGTGCATGGAAGCAACGACCCAAGGGTTCCGATACGCGAAGCCGAGCAAATCGTGGCGGCCCTGGCGGCCCGCCGCCGAACCGTCATCTATCTTCGATATGACAATGAAGGACATGGGGTTTCCCGTATTGAAAACCGTTTGGATCTGTATCCACGGATTTTGAGTTTTCTGCAACGGCATTTGTAACGGGAATCGCGGCCTCCCCTCCCCGATCGCGACAAACCGCCGGGGGTGGCGGCGGTCGTCGATCCGGCTGCAGGCGTGTTTGCGGACGCAGGCAGATCCCGTTCTACCTGGATCTGCTCGGACCGGCGAAGAGGCGGCGATCGGCCAACCCCCATCCTGCTGGCAGGAGGTGGACACCGCCCGATGTTTGGATGGCGGCGTGGGCTGTCGCGGGGCGCCGCGCGTGCCGGGAGGCGTACGTTGGGGGGGTGACTAGGGCGGAACAACCAAGTCGCCGCAGGGTTGGTCTAAAATCAAAGGCCCCGCGCCCGCTCCCTCCCAGGCCAAAATCCAGGCCTCAATCTGGCGGGGACCGTGCATGCCCCGCACCAAGCGCCCCGCGATGTCCGCCGTCTGACTGGGCCCGGAAATCCAAGAAATGACGCGGGGCAGACGCTCCGGCCGCGCCTGGCGCACGTTCGCCAGGGCCGCCGCCCAATCCGCGGCGACGCGCGCCAAGGGGACCAGCGCCACGTGACGGGGAGGCAGGTTGGAGACCCACCGGGCCAATCCGTTGTCTTCGGCCAACATCAGGGTGCCGGTGCGACTGGCCAATTGGCTCACGCCGGTTACCCCCACTTTACTGGCTGCCAAGCGGTCCCGATCGCCCGGCTGGGCAATCCACCGGACGTGCGGACTTTGCCGCAAGAGCGGTAGCGTGACGGCGTCACACAGAACGGGGATGGGTTCTTCGGTTTCAGCGGCTAAAGCCGCCCAGGCCTCATGAAATGATTCCGGGGATGCGCACCAGGTGATGCCAAAGCCTTTTTTCTGCAGGGTCTCTGCCCACTCTGGACTATTCATTGCGGTCACCCTCCTGGCGGTAGGCATCCGCCAAGACTTCGGCGAGATGACGGACGGTCATGGCGCCGCGGCGCGCTTGCATGCCGGCGCGAAGTTGCATGAGGCACCCCGGGTTGGCCGTGATGAGCCATGCGGCGCCGGTTGTCAGCGCATCGTCAGCCTTGTCGCGGGCGAGTTGCCAGGCCAGGTCGGGGTGTTCCAAATTGAACGTGCCCGCCGACCCGCAACACGCCTCGCGCTCCACCAGGGGTTTTATCACCAAACCCGGAATGGCGGACAAAAGGTCGACCGGCTCCCGCGAGATGCCCTGGGCATAGGCGAGATGGCATGGGTTATGATAGGTGGCGGTGACGTCGAGCCGTCCGTGTGGCGCCCGCAATCCGGTGCGGACCAAAAACTCCGAGAGATCAAAGACCCGTTCCGCCAGGTCGGCGCCCGCGTTGTCTTGTTGCACGATGCCGTGGGCGTACTCTTTAAGGAACGCGCCGCATCCCGCGGAATTGACCACAACCGGATCCGAACCCCGGAACGCCGCGCCGTTTTGAGCCGCCAGCCCCCCTACCGGTCCGGATTGTCCAGCGTGCCAGTGCAAGGCGCCGCAACAGACTTGTCCCGGAGGGACCGTCACGTCCCAGCCGTTTTGGTTCAAGACGTAAATCGTGTCCCGGTGAATGTTGCCATAAAGGGCGTCCATCACACAGCCCGCGAAAAAGAGCACGCGCCCGCGTCGTATGCTGGAGGGAGCCGGATAAATGACGCCGCGCCCGAGACTCGGCGCGGGCCCCGGGGCCGGAATAAAGTCGATGGCGCGCCGCCCGCGGCGTCGGAGGGCGCGGCCGAGGCCGATCCGCTCGCTGGCGAGCAGCGAGAGCCGGGCTAAGCGAAGCGCGCGCCGGGAAATGACGGCATGCAGCACCTGCCGGCGCACATAGGGCATGGCTGAGGAGCCGGCCCGCTGCCGCAAGCGGCTGGTGATGGCGGGCGTGTCAATGGCTACGGGACAGGCCGGGATGCAGCGTTGGCATCCCAGACACAAGTCCAGGCCATCGCGTACCGCCTGCTCGGGATGGCCGAGAACAAAGGTTTGCAAGACACCGATGCCCCCGATGCGCTCCCCTCCGTACTCTTCTCCAATCTCCGCAAAAACCGGGCAGACGTTGAGACAGCTGCCGCAGTTAATGCACATTAACGGTTCCTGCTCGCGGGCGCTGAGGCGGCCGTCGTCGATAAGCACCACGTGGATTTCGGGGCCGGCCGCCAGGGCGGGTCCGGTCAGCACGGTGCAGTAATTGCCAAAGTCCTGTCCGACGCCAAAAATCGAGGCGGCTTGAACCACCGAGAGGCCGTCTTCCAGGGTCGGCACCACTTTGGTTACCGCCGCCATCACAAAATGCACCGCGGGTAAACTGGAGACCGCCCGGATGTTCCCTTCGTTTTCCATCAGGACGATGGCCCCGTCAACGGTAACGGCATTGGCCCCGCTGATTCCCACGTTGGCATCCAGCAGGATCGGCCGCATATGCTGACGGGCGGCGGCGACCAACTCCTGTTCACTCTCGCCCAAATCGGGCTGACCAAAGGTCTTGCGGAAGGTGTCGCGGATAGCCTGCGGAGGAATGCTGATGGCGGGAGCCAGCACATGTCCGGAACGCCGTCCCATCAATTGATTGATGCGATCGCCGAGGTCGGTTTCCACCACCGTGTGGCCGGCGGCCAGCAACGCGTCGGGGAGGTGAATCTCCTTGGCCTGGTTGGATTTTGACTTGATGATCCGGCTGTTGGGCGAAATGTGCTGCAAGACGTAGTCCCGGGCGGCTGCGGCGTCTCTGGCGACAAACACGTGAAACCCGTGCTGAGCCAGGTTGTCCACGGCCCGCGCGACCAGGTCGGGCAGATTCGCCAGGGCGGTCTCCTTCATCCGGCGCACGTCGCGCTGCAGGCCGGGGTACTGGGCCACCACCAGGGGTACTCGGCTGCGAATCGCAGAAATGCCATTTCGGCGGGCTCTTCGCCCGGTTTCGTCGGCGAGTCCGCGCGCGATCTTGATTGAGGTGGACATAATTCCTCCTCTTCGTCTTCTGGCAGACGGCAGTAATGACGTCTATATTCCCGGAACAGACGACAAATTCCTTCCCGTGATCATATCCCAATCGCCGTCAAGCCGGGATCTTTTGCGCAGAGTGGCGATGAACCGGCTTAAACCTTCGATAATGGGGCCAAGACGGTGCCGGAGCCTTGGTCTACCAGTGCGTCCGCGATGGCGTTATCAGAGCCGGGCGCTCGCTCGCGGCTGCTTTGAGCAATTTTCCAGCAGCGGTCCAGCGCAACGGTCGGCTAGCTGGTCATGGCCCTCTGCGACGTCTGCGAAGGGGGGCCAGAAGGGTTTTCCGCCTGTCGCCAGCAGGCGCCTTGGCCGGAGGCGGCAGCCTACGCTCCGGATTTCCCCGTCCACGGATCGACCCCCCCGGCTTTAAGCACGCCCAAGGACCGCGGGCCGGGTATGAAACGCGGCATGGGAGCCGGGAAAAGTCCGGCGCAGGCCTGGCCAGGGGGATGGGCATGATTGGCGCCGAGGGGTTTGGGCAACCGCAGGCGGATTGCGGCGGCATCCGGTCACGGCCCTCGTGGCCCACGGCGGTTAGCGGCTGATTCCGGCGCATTTCGCGGCAAATCGCGTGGGCGGCCGTGCGGATTCGCTTCCCGGCGGATGGTGGCGAAGTCTCTTCCCTGGGCCTGGTGTATCTGACGGCCAGAATCGCTACAATAGGGACGAGGTGACAGTGATGTACGTTTGTGGAGGACGCGGCGACGGGGTGCGACTGATGGGCGGGCTGTTTGTGCTGGCCGGCGTGTTGCTGAGTTTCGCCAGCCGCTGGTTTCTGTTGTTGGCGGTGCTCCCGGCCGTCATGGGGATTTTATCGTTTTTTACCGGGTTTTGCCCGTCGGAGATGGTTATGCAGCGGTTGGGCGTGCCGAAGCGGGATCTCGTTCCGCTGTTTCCCGCGCCGCCCAAACCGAAACCGTAGCGCACGGGGGCCAGGCTCGCCCCCGTTTCCGGCGCGATGAGAGGGGGCAAGCGGATGCCGTCGGTGTTTAGCCGGATTGTGGCCCGGGAGTTGCCCAGTCACGGGGTGTATGAGGATGAGGCGGTCTATGCATTTTTGGATATCAATCCCGTAGCGGCCGGGCACACGATGGTCATTCCCAAGGTCGAGGTTGACGAGTTTTTTGCACTCGATCCCCTGATCCTGGCCCACCTGATGAAAGTGGCTCAGCCCATCGCGGCGGCGATCAAGCGGGTTACCGGGGTGGCCAGAATTGGAGCGGTGGTGGCGGGATTCGATGTGCCGCACGCCCATCTGCACCTGATTCCGGTGAATAGCCTGGCCGACCTGGACTTTCGCCGCGCACGCGCCGCAAAACAGGAGGAACTGAGGGAAATGGCCGACAATATTCGTCGCGCCTTGGCCGAATGAACGCACATGGGGGATAACTCCCGGTATTCACGGCGGACGATCCTGTTTGCCCTGATGTTGGTGATGGCCTTGGCTGCCATGGACGCCACCATTGTGGCCACCGCAATGCCGTCAATCGTCCGCGACTTGGGCGGTTTTCCTCTGTTTCCGTGGGTTTTTTCAATCTATTTGCTGGCGCAGGCGGCGATGGCGCCGATTTACGGCAAACTAGCCGATCTCTACGGACGAAAACCGGTGGTTATGGTCGGCACCGGCATTTTTCTGGGAGGCTCAGTCCTGTCCGGCTTGTCGTGGAACATGGTCGCCTTGATTGTCTTCCGAGGCATTCAAGGGCTGGGCGGGGCGGCGATTATTCCCATGTCGCAGACCTTGGTGGGCGATTTGTTTTCTGTGGCGGAGCGGGCTCGCATGCAGGGCTATTTGGCCAGCGTCTGGGGTTTATCGGCCATTTTGGGTCCCACGGTGGGGGGCCTCTTGGTTCAATATGCCTCCTGGCGCTGGATATTTTATATCAATGTGCCCATCGGACTGGCGGCGCTGGCGGCCATCGGCAGCGTCTTGCACGAAGAGGTCAAACGCCAACCCCACACGATTGACCTGGGGGGAGCGGTCCTGTTGGTTTTGGCATTGGCGGGCATCGTCACCAGTCTGTTGCAAGGGGGCGT
The DNA here is from genome assembly GCA_021797825.1 of Bacillota bacterium. Taxonomy (GTDB): domain Bacteria; phylum Bacillota; class Sulfobacillia; order Sulfobacillales; family Sulfobacillaceae; genus JAJZZA01. The sequence continues at coordinate 24,254 of JAJZZA010000029.1, forward strand.
GGCTTGGACCTGGACATCCTGGCGCAGCCTGACTTTGCTGGGCGGCGGTGTCGCCACGGGTGCGGTTTTTGGGTGGTGGGAAGCGCGGGTTTCCGAACCGGTGCTGCCGCTTTGGGTTTTCCGCCAGCGCATGCTGCTGGCCGCCAATCTGGCGGCCCTGGCGATGGGCGCCTTGACCATGGGGTTGAGTTCCTATCTGCCCGCCTTTGTACAAGGAGTGTTGGGCCATGGACCGCTCCTGGCCGGTTTTGCGCTGGCCGCCATGTCAATCGGTTGGCCGCTGGCGTCCAGTTTAGCGGGGAGTCTGTACCTTCGCGCGGGATTTCGCTGGACGGCCCTGTTGGGCGGCGTGTTAGCCGTGGCGGCGGCGATTGGCCTGGTGTTTGTCAACGCCCAGTCAACCATCTGGCAGGCGGCCGGACTCAGTTTTGTGATGGGATCGGGACTGGGACTCAGTTCGACCGCGCTGGTGGTGGCCATCCAATCGGCCGTTCCCTGGAATCGCCGGGGGGTGGCTACCGGCAGCAATGTCTTTACCCGGCAAGTGGGCAGCGCGGTTGGGGTGGCCCTTTTCGGCAGTCTGGTCAATGCCACCTTAAGCCAGCGGTTCGCCCACCCCCCGGCGGCGTTGGCGAACCGGTTGCCGCATTCGTTGAACGCCGCCGCGCTGGCGTTGGGGCCGATCCCGCCAGGGGCGCGCGACGTTCTGCTCTACGTCCGCCGTTCCCTGGCTCTGGGCATCCACAGAGTCTTTGTCGGCGTGTTGGTGGTGGCTCTTTTGGCCGTGGGGTTTGAATGGCTGATGCCCCGCATCCCGGTTTCCCTGGTGGGTTCGTCCGCCGACCCCTCGCGTCAACGGCGGACCAAGCCGGGCCGGGAGCAGCCCTAGATTTTCCGGAAGGATTTCGTCTACAATACGCTAAGACAACGTGCAGCGGACGGAGGTCACGGTGGAGCCCATTCTTTTTGTGTTTACCGGTCCGAGCGGAGCCGGCAAGGGATCGGTGATGCGTGCCTTGCTGGACCGGGACCAGACCTTAAATAAGGTGGTGACCTATACGACCCGTGCTCCCCGGCAAGGGGAAGTGGACGGGTTTGACTATCATTTTGTGTCGGTGTCCGACTTTAACCGGCTCATCCGGGCGGATGGTTTATTCGAGTACGAACAAGTCTACAACGACCATTACTACGGGTCGCCGCGCGAACTCTTTGAGCCGGGACATGACGGTTTAATTGAACTCGATTACAAAGGACGGCTCAAATATCAGGAGCGTCACCGGAAAGTGGTCTCCATTTTTATCTTGCCGCCCAGCCTGCCGGAATTGCGGCGGCGCATTCTGGCGCGTTCGGAAGTCAGCAATTTGGATGCGCGGCTGGCCAATGCCGTGGAACAAATCCGCCATGCCAGAAGTTATGATTATATTATCCGCAACGATGATTTGGTTTCTTGCATCGAACGGGTGGAGGCCATCGTGCGGGCGGAACGCATTCGGCGGCAAGGGCTGCTCGACATGGACGACATCTTGCGTCAGGTTCCGTGATGCGCATCGCGATGTTGGCGGACGCGGGCAGTGTGCACACCGTGCGTTGGGTCCAAGGATTGGCCCGGGCCGGGCTGTCCGTGGCGGTGTGGTCGGATCGGGCCCCTCGCGAGACCTTGCCGGGCGCGGTGTTTCCGATCCCGGTGGCGGGCCGGGGACGATGGAATGTTCCCGCCATTGCCCGTCAGGTGCGCCGGGAACTCGACGCGTTTCGGCCGGACGTGGTCCACGCCCATTACGTATCGCGTTACGGCTTATATGGGGCATTGGCGGGGCGGCGCCCGTTGGTGCTTTCCGCCTGGGGAGCCGATGTCGAGGTGTTCCCCCAGCGGCATCCGTGGTTAAACGCGCGCCTCTTAAAGTGGATTTTGGCCCAGGCCGACCGGATTACGGCATCAAGCGCTTATCTGGCCGGGGTCACCCAGGCCTACACCGATCAGCCGATTACGGTCATTCCCTTTGGCATCGACCTCGCCCGGTTTACGCCGCGACCTCCCGGCACCGGTGTTTTGCGCTGGATGACCAATAAGGCGCTGGAGCCGGTGTATGGCCTGGATTTAATCGTTGAGGCGTGGGCTCAGGTCCCTCGCACGCTGGCCTGGACCGGTCGTGTGTTGGGGGAAGGATCCGAGCTGGCCCGGCTGCAGCGTCTGATTAGCCGGTGCGGCTTGGCTGATCGCATCGCATTTTCCGGCCGGGTGTCGACCGATGCTCTGCCGGACGCGTTGGCCTGGGCGGATGTTGGCCTCTACCCGTCGCGCCGCGAGTCGTTTGGCGTGGCGCCGCTGGAGATGATGGCTTTGGGCCGGGCGGTGGTGGCGCACGATGTGGGCGGGCTGAGCGAGGTGGTTGCACCGGGACGGAGCGGAATTTTGGTGACGGCGAACGATGTCCAAGCCTGGGCAACCGTCCTGGCGGACGCGTGTCGCAATCCGGACGGATTGCGGGAGATGGGAAAGTTCGGTCCGGGCTGGGTCGCTGAGCGCTATAATTTTGCCGAGAATCTGTCGCAAATGATTGAAGTGTACCAACGGGCGGTGGCCGGGACCCGATCAAGGAAGGGGAAAAATCAAGATGGCTCGTGACATCGTCATTATGAGCGTGGATCGTTCCGATCCGCAGGTGGTGCGGGTAAATACCGCCGTTGATTTGTTGCATTGTCCGCTGACGTTGCCGAAATCCGCCCTAAAACAACTGGGCTATTACGTATTTCGCCCGGCCCCGCTCAAACCGCTGATTTACGCCCTGATCGAGCGTCACATCGCACGCAACGGGGGCAAACTCTTGCTGGGCGGCATCACGTTGTCGGAGGACGACCTGGCCGATCTGCCGGTTAGCCCCGACTGACCGGCGCCTGGCACCGGCATAGCCTGGGCCGCTGGCGTGTGCGGCCACACTGCGGGCAGCCTGGCTTCGGTGGCGGCGGCGTTGCGGGATTATCGGCCCTGAATACGGCGTATTATGGGCATTGTTCTGCCGCCCGCCTCAGCGGAGCCAACCTGACCCGGCATCATTCCCCATTGCGGGCCGTGTAATACCGTCCGGAAAAGTAGACCAGCGGGTTTCCGTGGTTTAAAACGTCGAAATCCTCGACCCGGCCAACCACGATCTGATGGTCGCCCCCGGGGTAAAGCGCGTCCACCACGCAATCGAGATAGGCCAGCGCGTCGCGGAGAATCGGCATGCCCGCAGTGACCGTGCGAATGGGGAGACGGTCGACTACGCTGTCCGGCGTGGCCGGATCGGCGAATAGGCGGCTAAGCGACTCCTGCTCTTGGCGCAAGATGCTGACCGTGAAGCGTTCGCCCGGCCCGACGGCGTGACGGGTGCGCGCGTGGTTGTCGACGCAAAAAAGAATGAGCGGCGGATCGAGCGAGACCGAGGTCAGGGAGTTGACGGTCATGCCGTGCGGACCGGAACCGCCCATCGTAAAGACGACCGTGATGCCGGTGGCAAACTGGCCCATTGTCTTGCGGTACCGCCCACTATCCAATCCCGTACCCCGCTTTCCCGTGTCGGTATCATGTTAGCACAGCGGCGACTGGGGTTGAATAGGGTTCCGGTGGCGCACACGCCCGGCCGGCGGTGGGCGGCGGGCGCGCCCGGTCAGGGTTTCTACACCGGATCCGGCTGCGGTCGGGTTTTCATCAGATGGCGCCATTTGCGCAGCGCGACGAGTGCCCAAACGCCTTCCACCACCCCGAACGGCCAGGTTCCAGAGAGCCAGCCATAAAGCGATGACCCGGCGCATGCCAGCGCAAACGCCAAGGTAAACCAGGGCGAGCGCGATTCCAGGGCGTAAAATATCATCATGAGGGTGACCACCGAAGCGCCATAGGCGGTTAGCATGCGAGTCCTCCTGTCAACGTAGAGTCTGGCCCCGGGATGTGCGGCATAGCCGTTTAATCATCCGAGATGGCGGGGTTCGCCCCGTTCGGGCCGATTGCGGCTGGCCGGGCGCAATCGCCGGGATCGTCCGCCTTGGGCTTGCCCGGCGGGGGTGTTGCCGCGCCCGTCAACGACCCCGCTTACCCCAATGGGCTGACCGTTAAAATGGCCTGCAAATCAAGTTGCAGCAGGCGGCCTTCGGCCAGATCCAGGACCTGCACCCAGCGCCCGTTCTGACCGACCGGAGCGACGTGGAGGGTGCGGGGGGCGCCGAGGTTGGGGAACAGATAGCTGACCACCACCCCCTGCCGGCGGGAGATGGCCTCCGCCATCACGGTTTCCACGGACCGGGATTGCATGGTGGCGGGGTCGGGAAGGACGACGGATATAAAGGGCTCGCCGAGCCAAGGTTCGTCCGCCTCGGTCAAATCGTCTGCCGGATCGGATGCGCTGAGATGCCCCACGTCGGACCGGATCGGCAGTCCGGCTTTGTCCAGCGCCTTGCGGATCGCGGCCAGGTTGTGGGCGGGGAGCACTAAATCGGTAGGGGTCAGCCGGCCCCGCGCCAATTTCGCCAAGACCTTTTCGGCATGGAGCGAGTCTTGCGGGCTTTCGCTATGGAGCAGCACGACATCCAGAATTTGATGCCGCGACAAGACTCGAAACCAATCCTCGATGTTGGTGGCCACGTTGCCCGGAAGGGAGGCGCGCGCCGCCATTTCCAATGTGTCAAGGTAGTCATCCAGGGTCCAGCCGTGCGCCAGGGCGTTCGCCACGCTGTTCCGGGTCAAACGGTACACGGCCATCCGGTCGGAGCGGACCAGTTCCGCGATGGCGGCGATGTCCCACCTTTCATAAAATGGGGACTGCGGAGGGATCAGCACCTCCCCCGACGGTTCAATAATGATTTGGCCGGCTTGTTCGGGTTCAATCTGGCCGTTAATCGCGGCGTATCCCATGTCGGACAGGCGCACCCGGGGTCCGTCTTCCTGCCAAACGCCGAGACCGGTCAGATGATTTCGCACCTGGGTATACGTGTAGGGGTTGTCCGCTTGCGGAAATCCCGCCTGGCGGAGCCACCCCAATGCCGGTTTTAACTTCAGATAGTGATCGGCCGGTGTCAAGCTGAGCAGTGCCAACAACCCATATTCACCGCCCCAGGCCGCGGGCAGGTTCCAGAAGAGCCCCCTAAACTGTTCCCACAGTTCCGTCAGCGGAACGCGCCAGAACGAGTTGGCCTGCGGACCGAGCACCAGCTGCGCGGGATCGACTTGAAACGCCGTCAAATGGTTTGTGCGGCAAAACGCCAAAATAGTGTTTAAGCGCAGCAGTTTCACATCGTCCGCAGCGGGCCAGAACCGTTCCAAGAGCTTGTTTTGCACGCGTTTGTACAGCGTGGAGTGCTGGGTTACGGCCAACGGGGTCTCGCGGGTATAGCTCAGCACCTGGAACAAGTCATAAAAGAACCCGGACCAGTGCGAAGCGGACAGTTCGTCGCGCGCCGTGGACGGACTGTCGAGCAACTCCGGCCAGGGAATGTTCTCGAGCAGGGAGAATAACAGAGGATAATATTCCCGCGGGATGATGAGTCCCGACTGATACACGGTTCCTTGCCGTTGAAAGGCGATCCCGCTGCGCGAAAAGTCTTGCATCACCCGCTTTTGCATGGCGGGGGGCAACTGCGCAAGCGTCATGGCCATTTCCCGGGATCCACGGAGCCAGGCCCGCAAGATTTTATGCGTTGGTTCCGCGCTTAAGGCCAGCCACTTGCCAACCCGGCCGGGGCTCAGCAATTGTTGCGGCCAGGTCTCAACAGGTCCTGCCAAACCGAGGGCAGGCGACTCTTCAGGCGAAAGACCCCGCAAGCACGCCATAAGGCTGGGGAAATCTGACATCATGCCCGCGTGCCTCCCGGGAAGGGGATGACCGGCGCCTGCTGCAATTCGGCTGGCGCCCCCGTTTCGTCGGCCCGCGCAATATCATAGCGGTATCCTTGTTCGCACAAAAACAGTTGGCGCTTTTGGGAAAAATCCTGTTCCCGGGTGTCTTCGGTAACCACCGAATAAAACGTGGCCTGGCCGCCGTCGGACTTGGGTCGCAACAAGCGTCCCAGGCGCTGCGCCTCTTCCTGGCGGGAACCAAAGGTGCCGCTGACCTGAATGGCAACATTGGCGTCGGGCAGATCGATGGCAAAGTTGGCGACTTTGGAGACCACCAACACCGGGATCTCGCCGTCCCGAAACGCCTGATAAAGGGTTTCGCGTTCCCGCAGCGGGGTTTCTCCGGTTAGCAGCGGGGCGCGGGTGTGGGCCGCGAGTTGCCGCAGTTGCTCGAGATATTGGCCGATAATCAGGACATGGCTGCCTTGATGGTGGCGCAGCAACTCGTCGACCACCCCGATCTTGGCGGGATTCTCCGCGGCCAGCCGGATGCGTTCGTAATCGTCGTCGGCGCTGGCATAGCGGTCACGAAGCCCTCGGCTCATGCCCACCCGGATTTCCCGGCACGCGGCGGTGGCAATCCAGCCTTGCAGTTCGAGCTCCTTCCAGGGCATGTCAAAGCGTTTGGGCCCAATCAGCGCAAATACATCGTCCGCGCGCCCGTCTTCGCGGATTAAGGTGGCCGTGAGGCCAAGCCGCCGGCGGGCTTGGAGACTGGCCGTCAACCGGAACACGGGAGCTGGCAGCAAATGCACTTCATCGTAGATGATAAGTCCCCAGGGCTCGCGGTCCACCGTGTGAAAATGGGGGTAGCTGGCGCCTCGGCGATGGCTGAGCAATTGATAGGTGGTCAGCGTAACCGGACGGATATCTTTGGTGGTGGCGGTGAACTCGCCAATGTCGTCCGCCGTCAGGTGGGTTTTAGCGAGAATTTCCCGTTTCCATTGGTGCAGGGCGGCGACCGACGTAGTGAGAATCAGGGTATGGGTGGCGGCTTCGGCCATTGCCCCCAGGCCCACCATGGTCTTGCCGGCGCCGCAGGGCAAGACGACCACGCCATGTCCGGCCTGGGCGGCTCCGTTTCCCCAGAATGCCCGCACGGCAGCGCTCTGATAGCCGCGCAGGCCAAACTCGCGGCCATCCGCGGTGCTCTCGCGCAGAAGGACCGCAAGCGGGGCCCCGTCGACATAGCCGGCGGTATCGTCGGCCGGCCACCCGGCTTTGGCCAGGGCCTGTTTCAGCAATCCCCGGTGTTCCGGGAGAATCCGGTATCCGGGATGAAGAATTGGGCCCAGATAGGGCTGAACATGCTTGTGATGGCCGATTTGGGTTAACAAAAAGGGCTCGTCCGATGTGAGCCAGAGGCCGTCGCCATCGGGGGAGGGCTTGAGCAGCAACCGTCCATAGCGCCGCGCCTGGTCCACCACAAACGAGGCGACCTCGACCGGGATGGGATAGCGCGAATAGGCTTGCAGCCGTGACAAAATATCGTCAGGTCCCAGACCGGCGGCGGCTGCGTTCCACAAAGAGAGCGGCGTCATCCGGTAGGTGTGCACGTGTTCGGGACTCTTCACCAATTCCGCGAATCCGACCAGCGCGTCGCGCGCCTCCTCAAACGCCGGGGTTCCCACTTCGAGTAAAATGGTTCGGTCGCTTTGGACGATAAGCGGCTTGGGTTCCAAGAGATCCCTCCTTTTGTCCTCTTGCCAAATCTCGACAGGCTATGGCGTTATTATACTGGATGTTCGCGGGCCGTCGGAAGATCGGGCGGGTTGTGGGCGAGGACTCTTTTCGTTTGCGTGCCGGAACAGTAAAATGAGTGCTTAACGAGGGTTGAGGCGGCCCGGTTCCCGGGGCCACACGCATCTCCCGATTTCAAGGAGGCCGACCATGGCGTTTATAATCACCGACTTATGCATCGACGTCAAAGATGCTTCGTGCGTTGAAGTCTGTCCGGTGGACTGCATTCAGTCTACGGATGACGATCCGCAGTACTATATTGACCCGGAGGTCTGCATTGACTGCGGAGCCTGTCAGCCGGAGTGCCCGGTGAGCGCGATTTTCGAGTTGAGTGAGGTTCCGCCGGAATACGAGGCGGCTATTCAGCGCAACGCGGATTATTTCAAATAATCCCCCGGGGCGCCAGGCCTTCTCCCCATAAACGGCTGCTGCCGCCGGGCGCAATGTCCCTGGCCGGTCGGAGACGGGCTGGGGCATTGTCGGACCCCGGGTTGTGAACAACCTGCGGTTGCCGGGGAGACAAGGCGCGAGCCGTTGGGGGCGGGCATAAAGGAGGTGAGCGGCATGGACGTGCCGTTTCAACTAAACGAAGGGGCTCGTCGGGAGGATGTTCTGTTGTTTACGGAGGGCATCCTCGAGGGCGAATCCAACCGGATTGCCAATCTTGCCAATCTCGCTGCACTCCTCAAGGAGTTTCTACCCCGCATCAATTGGTGCGGGTTTTACTTGCGGGAGGCGCCGAGCGGAGATTTTGTGCTGGGACCCTTTGCCGGCAAACCGGCCTGTACGCGGATTGCTTACGGGCGCGGGGTGGTGGGCGCGGCGGCGGCCCAGGCGCAGACGCTGTTGGTGGCCGACGTCTTGACATTTTCGGGCCACATCGCGTGCGATCCGGCCTCGCGGTCGGAAATGGCCGTGCCGGTCCGCTCCGGGAGCCGCGTGGTGGCCGTGCTCGATGTGGATAGTCCCGAGGTCAACCGGTTTGGCTCCGCGGACCGGGAGTTGCTGGAAGAGATGGCAGACAGGCTTGGGCGCAGCTGGCCAAGGATGACCGGCTATGCGCATGCTGGGACTTGCCTGGCGAAGGACGGTTAGGCAGGAACCGGAAAAGGAGCGGATGTGAGGGAGGGCGAAAGGCGGCCATCGGCTTCGCGGCGGACTTGGATGCTGGGGCTTAGCCTCGGAGCCATCGCGGTCTTCTTGGCAGCGGCGGCTTTCGCCGCCCACCAGTATCTGCGCCGACTGGCTTTGGCGCTCACGGCCTTGCAGGAAGCCGCACGCCTCTTGCCCCTGCGGCCGGGACTGGCGGAGCACCTGATCGCGGCCGCGGCGGATCTGTTGGGGCAACCCCGGCCGTCCGGCGGTTTGGCGGACCAGATTGGGCAGCTTGAGCAGATTGCCATGTCGCGGCTCGCCTATACCACGGCGGGATGGGCGCCAGCCGGGCTTTCGATCCTGTTGGCGGTGCTGCTGCTGATGGTGGTCGCGGTGTATTGGGTCAAGGAACGCGCCATCGATCGCATCGCGGAGGAACGCCAGCTGCTGCAAAAGCAACTCTTGGCGATTACCGGAGGGTGGGGGGCGCTCCCCAGCCAAGCCGGCACCCAGGCCGTGGTCGAACATATTTTGCGTCAGCTGCGCGAGCATACCGCGGTGAGGTCGGCCACGGTGTTCCGCATCGACGAGTCGATGCGCAACAACGCGGTGGTGGCGTATTGCCAGGCGGGACTGGGTGTGCCTTTGGGGCACGATCCCATACCGCGCTTGTTTCTGCATCCCAATTTCGGTCTGCTCGGCCGCGCACTGACAGACAACCTGGCGGTCTACAGCGGTGATGTCGGCGAGCAGGGCATGGTTGTGCCGGGCGTGCGGCTGGCCCGCGTCGCCCTCTACCCGTTGCGCTACCAAGAGACCTTGTGGGGCGTGTTGGCCTTGCAAGGCGAAGAGCCGGGATGGTTTGCCCGCTATCGTGATTTGCTGGATGTGATTGTGCAGGACATCTCCATCTTGCTGGTCAATGCCAAACTTGCCGCCCAGTCTCGACAAATTGCGGTGTACCAAGAGATGGCGCGGGTGCGCTCGGAGATCCTGGCCAACGTGTCCCATGAGCTGCGCACGCCTTTAGGCCTGATCAAAGGCTACGTCGAGACCCTCTTGTCCGCCCCGGACCAGTTGTCGCTGGGCGATCGCCAGGAATTCTTGGCGATCGTAGGCGAAGAGACCCGGGAACTTGAACATTTAATTGACAACCTGCTCTATATGTCGCGGCTGGAAACCGTCGGGATTCGCTTGGAGAAGGACTGGTTTGACGCGCAAGAATGGGTGGCGCAGGTCTTGCGGCGCATCCTCGGCGAGGCCCGCTCACGGGTATCGCTCGAGGTGGCGGACCATGTCTCACTCTACGGCGATGCGGGCCAATTGGCGCATGTTCTCGACAACATCCTGCAAAACAGCCTAAAATATTCCAGTGGACCGGTCGAACTGACTGTCGAGCAAACTCCCCAGGGAGGACAGATTACGGTGCGCGACCGTGGTCCTGGGGTTTCGGAAGAGGATTTGCCGCGAATTTTTGAAAGGTTTTACCGTAGCATGGACCATGCTCAGTCCGAGATCCGGGGCTCTGGCCTGGGTCTTAGCATCGCCCGGCGCGTGGTGGAAGCGCACGGAGGGCGGATCGTGGCCGCCAATGGAGTCCCCGGCGGATTGGTTGTCAGCGTGGATCTGCCCGCGCCGCCGGCGCGCGCCGACGCGGCAGAAGGGAGTCCCAACCGGCATGGCGGATGAATGGTCGGCATCGATTTTGGTGATTGAGGATGAACCGAAATACCGGCGCTTGATCGCCACCAATCTCGTCATGGCGGGGTATCAGGCGCGGGAAGTGGGCGACGGCTACTTGGCCCTGCAGGAGCTCTACCAAAATGAGCCTGACCTGATTCTGCTGGATCTGCGGCTGCCGGACATGGACGGGTTTACGCTCTGCCAGCGGCTGCGCAAATTGACGACGGTGCCGATTCTGGTCTTGACTGCGCTTGACACCGAAGAGGCGCTGGTGCAGTCCTTGGATTTGGGTGCCGATGACTACATCACCAAACCATTTTCCGCCTCGGAACTGACCGCCCGGATTCGTGCCCTGCTGCGCCGCAGTCAACCGGCTTTGACATCCAACGGGACCATGCCATGCGGCCGGGTGCGGCTTGATGCCAAGACCCGGGAAATGTCGAGCGGGGACAAGACGGTTCGGCTGACCCCGACCGAATGGCGGCTGATGCGGGAGTTTGTTTTGCATTGCGGGAAGGTTCTGCCGCATGAGCACCTTCTGGGCAAGGTCTGGGGCCCCGGCTATCAAGCCGAGCATGAATATCTCCGCGTCTATGTGCGGCGGCTGCGCCAACACCTGGAACCGGACCCGCATCATCCGGTCTACTTGGTTTCCCATGCGGGAATTGGCTATGCGCTCTACCCGGATCCCCGGGGAGAACTCGGCGGGCGGGGATGAAATCCGAATCAAGGATTTCACTTTTTTTTTATGGGTTTGCTATCCCCTTTTACGGATTTGTTCACGGATGGTCGGCTATACTAGCGCCGTTTGCATGATTCGCCGGGTCTTGGGGCCTGGTGCCACAAAGCGATTGCTAGGGGGGGACCCGATGCTCGACCTGGAAATGGTGGTGCTGATGGTGGCAACCATGCTGGGCATGGTTCTTTTGATCCATTACCTGGAGCGGCTTTAAGCCCCGGCGGGCAGGAGGAGGATGCAAATCATGGAGGGCTGGATTCTTCTGACGCTGTCGATCGCGGTGATGATCTATCTGGTTTACGTGATCATTCATCCGGAGAAATTCTAGGGGTTAACCGGGTTGCCAAGGATAACGAGGAGATGATGAGGTGTCGGTGCAGACGATAGTGACCTGGGCGGTCGTGGCCGCGATTTTTGCGCTGACGGTCAAACCGCTCGGAACCTACATCGTGCGAGTGTTTACGTTTCAGCCGACTATTTTGGACAAACCGCTGCGTCCGCTGGAAAATGCCGTCTTCCGAATGTTTGGGGTTGACCGCGACAGCAACATGACGGCCAAGCAATACGGCATCGCGTTTGTGCTGTCCAATCTCGCCTGGATGATCCTGTCTTACGTGTTCTTGCGGATGCAGGGGATTTTACCGTTTAATCCGCAACACTTCGGCGCGATTAACCCGCAACTGGCCTTTAACACCGCCACCAGTTTTACCACCAACACCAACTGGCAGGCGTACAGCGGCGAGAATACCATGTCATATTTCTCGCAGTTCGCCAACCTGGGATTCCTCCAATTTGTGACGCCGGCGGCAGGGGGGGCGGTTGGGATCGCATTTTTGCGGGCGTTGTCCGGTCGCAAGCTCGGCAACTATTTTGTGGATTTGACCTTGATGTGCACGCGATTGTTGCTGCCGCTCGCGATTGTGGTGGGACTCATCATGGTGGGCCAGGGCGTGCCGGAGACGCTGGCGCCCTATCTTCACATCCATACCATTTCCGGCCAAACCCAGGTGGTGCCGCGCGGACCGATTGCCTCCTGGGAGGCGATCGAACACTTGGGGAATAACGGCGGAGGCTACACCAACGCCAATTCGGCCAACCCGCTGGAAAATCCGACACCGTTTACCAATGTCGTGCAGACCGTCGCCATGGGATTGATTCCGGTCGCGTTTTTCTACGCGTTCGGGGTGATGACCGGCCGGAAAAAAGTGGCGTGGACGCTGATCGGCGTGGCGGGCACCATTTTTGCGGTGCTGTTGGCGATGATTTACGTTCCGGAGCATCTCGGCAACCCGCTGATCAATGCGTTGGGTCTCAACACGCATGCCAATATGGTGGGTAAGGAGCTGCGGTTCGGCATCGGCGGCACTTCGATTTTCGAGACGGCGACCATGTCGTTTACCACCGGATCGGTCGCCAGCGCCCACGACAGCTTTTTGCCGATTCCGGGCTTGGCCTTTTTTACCGCGATGTTCCTGAATCTGGTCTTCGGGGGCAAGGGCGTCGGGCTCATCAACATGATGATGTTCGTCATTATCGCCGTGTTCCTGATGGGCCTGATGGTGGGGCGCACCCCCGAATTTTTGGGGAAGAAGATTGAGACGCGGGAAGTTTCGCTGGCATCCATTGCCTTTTTGCTTCATCCCTTGTTGATCCTGGTGGGCACGGCGCTGGCCATTGCGTTGCCCGTCGGACTGAAAGGGGTCTACAACCCGGGTCCGCAGGGATTTTCCGAGATTCTCTACGGGTTTTCGTCGGCGGCGGCCAACAATGGATCCGCGTTCGGCGGCTTAGGCGCCGCGCTTCCCTTCTATGAGGTCGCGCTGGGCGTCACCGTGCTGATCGGACGTTATGCGTCGCTGATGGCGATGCTGTTGTTGGGGGAATCCCTGCTGCGCAAGAAGACGGTGCCGGTCACCTCGGGCACGATGCGAACCGAAGGATGGCTGTTCGGCGGCATCCTCTTGGGTGCCATCGTGGTCTTGAATGCCCTGACATTTTTTCCGGTGGCCGCGCTTGGCCCGTTGGCCAATCACTATCTGCTCATGGCTCACCACCTGTTTTAGCAAAGGAGAACGTGAACGATGGCGACGGCTCATGCCCAGCACACAAAAAACCGGCAATACTTGTACGACGTTCTGGGAGACACCTTTGAAAAGCTGGATCCCCGGGAAATGGTGCACAACCCCGTCATGTTTGTGGTGGAAATCGGCACGGTGGTGACATTGGCCATGGCGATTGGCGCCTGGCACACGGTCAACTTCGGCTACGACCTGCTCGTGACCATTGTGCTGCTGCTGACGATTTTGTTCGCCACGTTTGCGGAAGCGTATGCCGAAGCGCGCGGACGGGCACAAGCGGACTTTCTGCGGCGGACGAAATCGACGACGCGCGCCAAGCTTATCCGGCCGGACGGCAGTTGGGAATGGGTGGGATCGTCGCAATTGGCCCGAGGCCAAAAGATCTTGATCGAAGAAGGCGATACCATCCCCGGCGACGGGATGGTGGTCGAAGGCGTGGGCTCGGTGGATGAATCGGCCATCACCGGGGAATCGGCCCCGGTCATCAAGGCGGCCGGCGACAGTGTCACCGGGGGGACCCGGCTGCTGTCCGACCGGTTGGTGGTGGAAGTGACCGCCAATCCCGGGGAAACCTTTCTGGACCGGATGATTGCCTTGGTCGAGGGCGCCGAACGCCAAAAAACCCCTAACGAGATTGCGCTGTCCGCGCTGTTGGGGGTGCTGACCCTGATCTTTGTGCTGGTGGTGGTGACGCTGGTGCCGACCGCCAGCTACTACAGCCCGCACGCCACGAACGTTACGACGATGGTGGCCTTGCTGGTCTGCCTGATTCCGACCACGATCGGCGCGCTGTTGTCCGCCATCGGGATTGCCGGCATGAACCGCGTCGCCCAGGTCAATGTGGTGGCCAAAAGCGGTCGCGCGGTCGAGGCCGCTGGCGACATTGACACCATTATTCTCGACAAGACCGGGACGATCACAGTCGGCAACCGGATGGCAACCGAATTTATGCCCGTGCCCGGGGTGACCGCCAACGAACTGGCGGAGGCGTCCTTGATCTCATCGTTGTCCGACACCACCCCGGAAGGCCGTTCGGTGGTGGACTTGGCGCTCCAAATCCTGCAAATAAGCCAGCCGCCCGACGCGTACGGCGAACCGGTTCCCTTTAGTGCCCATACCCGGATGAGCGGGATCGACCTGGCCGACGGTCGCCAAGTTCGCAAGGGCGCGGTCAGCGCCATTTCGGTCATTGCCAAAAATCCCCCGGCGGAGCTTGAATGGCTGGCGGAACGGGTGGCGCAGGACGGAGGCACCCCCCTCGGCGTGGTCATGGATGGCAAGGCGCTCGGCATCATCCGGTTAAAAGACATCGTCAAAGCGGGGTTAAAAGATAAGTTTGCGGACTTTCGCGCCATGGGCATCCGCACCGTGATGGCCACTGGAGACAACCGGATTACGGCCGCGGTCATCGCCCAGGAAGCCGGGGTTGACGATTTCATCGCCGAGTGCAAACCCGAGGATAAGATTGACGTCATCCGCAAGGAGCAGGGCGAAGGGAAATTGGTGGCCATGACCGGAGACGGCACCAACGACGCGCCGGCCTTGGCGCAGGCGGATGTGGGGCTGGCGATGAATTCCGGAACGATGGCGGCTAAAGAAGCCGGCAACATGATTGATCTCGAGTCCAACCCCACCAAATTGCTGGACGTGGTGATGGTGGGCAAGCAGTTGTTGATAACCCGGGGGGCACTGACGACGTTTTCCATCGCCAACGACGTGGCGAAGTACTTTGCCATCATTCCGGCGATGTTCGC
>JAJZZA010000030.1 GCA_021797825.1 Bacillota bacterium
CGCTCTGCCGGCTTATGTCGGTCGGAGCAACCGTCGCACGGCTCCGCCAGATGGCCTCCGCCCGTTTGACCAGGGATGGTGACGCGGCCACCGACGATGGTGCGCTCAGCCGGGATGGATCGTTCCTCCCGCCTCACTAGGCTCACGCCTCCGAGGGCTTACCGCGGGTGAGCCTGCGAATGTGGCTCAGCAGCGGTAGCAGCGGTTCCACCCGGTTATATGATGGAACCAAATAGACTCCTTGCACCAATCCGTGCAGCGTCTCCATCAAAGCCGCCGCCATCTCGATCCCGAGCCCGTTTCCGTCCGGGACGCCCTCCATTTTGTGCAGCACGGGTTCGGGAATGACGATACCCGGCACCTCGTTGTGCAGATACAGGGCCTGCCGATACGACACCAAGGGCATCAGCCCCAACAGCAAGGGAACCGGCAGCGGACCCATGCGGTCCAAAAACCGGTAAAACTGCTCCGGGGAATAAATGGGCTGCGACATGGCAAAGGTCGCGCCGGCGTCAAGCTTTTTGCGAAATCTGGCTATTTCCTGGTCCAAGGGGTCGGCATTGGGGTTGACGCCCACCCCGATATCGAACGCCGTCGGAGCCCCTAGCTTCTGCCCGGCCGCATCCACCCCCTGGTTGAATCCGGCCAAGACCCGCGCCAGACCGATTGAGTCCAAGTCATAGACGGCCGTGGCGTGCGCGTAGTCACCCAGTCCCGGCGGATCCCCGGTCAGCGCCAGAACGTTGCGAATCCCCAGCGCATAGGCTCCCAGCAAATCACTTTGCAGCCCCATCAGGTTGCGATCGCGGGTTGTAAAGTGAAGTATCGTCGCCAGCGGCACATTCTCGGCGATAATGCGGGTGGTGGCCAACGCGCTCAGGCGCACCCGGGCCATGGGCGAGTCCCCCACATTGATCGCATCCGCCCCGGCCGCGTAGACCGTTCGTGCCGCCTCCAGCAAGCGGTGCGGATTGACTCCGCGCGGGGGATCCAGTTCCACGCTGACTACAAAGTGGTCCGCCGCCAGTTCTGAAATGCGCAGACCCGCCTCCGTGTCGGGGGCCCGACCGAGAGCGGGTTCCTCCTGGGGAATCATCGGCTCCGGCAAAACCGATACCGGCCGAGTCAAACTGTTGTAAATCGCCTCAACGTGCCGGGGAGTGGTTCCGCAACATCCGCCCACCACCACGCAGCCCGCCTGATAGAGCGTGGGCGCAATCGCCGCCATATAGTCCGGCGCCGCCGGGTACTGAACCTGGCCCTCTTTGATGGTGGGTTGGCCGGCGTTGGGAAACGCCGCCATCGCCACCCCGTGGGCCCGGGCCACGGGCGCCATCCGCAAAACGGCGTCCAACAACGGGGACGGCCCGCTTCCGCAATTGGCGCCCACCAAGGCCGGCGGACCTCCCTGCAAGGCCATCACGGCCTGCACCGCTTCTTCCGGGCTTAACCCGTAGAGGGTGGTCCCGAGCGGAGAAAACGCAAAGAGCACCATCACCGGCAGGTCCGACTCGGCCCGGATCGCTGCCATCGCGGCCCGAACCGTGGCGAGATCCGACATGGTCTCCACCACGAAGCCGTCCACACCACCCGCCAACAGACCGGCGACGGCCTCCTGATAAATCGCCACGGCCTGGCCATACGCCACCCCCGACCCGATCGCGGCGTCCACCTGCGCAGCCAAGGGGCCGAGCGAGCCGACGATAAAGGCGGGTTCGCCGTAGACGTCGCGGGCATGGCGGGCAAGCTGGGCGGCGCGGCGGTTGATGTCCACCACGCTGGCCGAGAGGCCCATCGCGCCCATTTTTGACGCGTTGGCCGAAAAGGTGTGGGTCTCCAGCAGACGCGCCCCCGCCCGCAGGTACTCCAGATGGCAATTGAGCACCATATCCGGCTGATGCAGCGGCAGGAGCGGCAAATCCTTGGCGTCGACACCCTGAGCCAAAAACCAGGTGCCGATGCCGCCGTCCGCCACCAGCCAACCCGGCCGGGCCAATGTCGCGGCCAATTGGTTCACGCCCAGCCTGCTTCCTCACGCACCGCGCGTGCGGCTTCCGCCACCACCGTCAGTTTGGCCAGCGCCTCGTCCCAGGTTCGCGTCTTCAGGCCGCAATCGGGATCGATGTAAAGCTTGTCCGCGGGAACAATTTCGAGGGCGCGCCGAATCCCGGCTTTGACCTCGTCCACCGACTCGGTGCGGTGCGAGTGCACGTCAACCACCCCGAGCGCCAATTCCTTGTTGTGCGGCCAAGGGTAGCGCCCAATCAGGTCGAGCAAGGCATAATGGCCGTTGGCCGCTTCGAGGTCAAGCTGATCGACCGGAAGATCGAGGAGCCGAGGGTAAATCGACTCAAACCGGCCGTAACAGACGTGACTCACGGTATGCGCGCGAAGTCCCCGGGTGACGATGTCCATGGCTTCAATCGCCAGATCGATTTCCTCCGGACGCACCGACAAGGCCGGCTCGTCAATTTGAATGTATTCGGCGCCCGCATTCTCCAAGGCCTTGGCTTCCTCATGCACCAGTTCGGCCAGGGCCAGCACCAGCGACCGGCGGTCGGGATAGTAGGCGTTGTACGACCAGTCGCAGATGGTATAGGGACCGGTCAGCATGCCCTTGACCGGTTTGGCGGTCAACTGGCTGGCAAACCGCCAGGACTCGACCGTCAATCCGGCGCGGCCTCCATTGCCTACCGCCGCTTCGACAATCGGTTTGCGGTAATAGCGGTTGCCATACGACCGCACCGGCAGCGATTCCGTAAATCCGCTCCAGTTCTCGGCAAAATACGCCACCATGTCGCCACGCTCCATTTCGCCGTGAACGAGCACGTCGTATCCCAAGTCTTCTTGCACCGCAATGACGGTGCGGGTGGCCTCGCGTTCGGCCGCCCTGAGCTCGTCTCGCGTTATCTCCCCGCGCCGAAAACGGGCGCGTGCCGCCTGCAGCGACGGCGGTTTCGGAAAACTCCCCACACTGGTGGTTTGCAGCGTCTTAGCCATGACCTACCGCCCCTTTTGCCCGTTGATGAGATTTTTTATCGCGCCCAGTGCCAGCACCTTCTGTTCCGCGCGGTCCGGCGGAAGCAGTTCCAATCCGGAGCTGGGATGCAGCCAGACGCGATCCGCCCCCTGCCGCCGCAAGACCGGTTCCAAACGGCTGAGCACCTCGTCCGGATTCTCCGCCCGCACACTCCGGGCATCCAGCAGACCCGCGCCCACCTCAAACGGCCACACGGTCTCCGCCAACGCCGCCAGCACGGCGGGGTCGGACACGGCGTCGACATAGACCCGGGCCACCGGCAAACCTTCCAGCCCGCCAAGCCAGCGCGCCGACAATCCCCAGTACAGCGCGATCGATTGCACCAGCTGCGCCCCTCCGGTAAGAGCGGCATACACGTCGCGCACCTCGCCCCGCTCGGCCCCGGGCAAGGCGGCCAGCGCGGGCTCGTCCCACTGCACCTCGACCGCCCCGGTGCCGGTCAGCGAGTCCGCTTCCAGCCGCAGCACATCGACCACATCCGCCAGCCAGCGCGCGCGATCCCGGTAGCTTTGATCCTCGGACAAAGCCAACACCGTAAAAGGCCCGGGCAGCGCCACCTTGAGCGGAATGCGCGAAAGGGCTGCCGCTTCGCGCGTCCACGCCGCCAAAGTTCCGCCCTGAAACTGCAGACGGCCGGTAATCACCGGATGCCGGTAATAGAAGTTGTTGTCAAACAGCCGCAACAGGCCAGACGGGCGAAAATTGTCAATATCCCGGGCCAGCGGATCGAACAAGTCGTACCAACGAATTTGTCCATCGGTGGTCACATCGAGGTGGGCGGCGTCAGCCAGATTGACCACGCGGGCGGTGACGTCACGAAATGTCGTCGATAACTCGCGGGGACCAATCGCTCCCCGTTCGAAGCGCTGCACGGCGGAACGCACGCTGGCTCCCGAACCCGCCGGGATCTTGGGAAAGGACCCGAGGACGCATGTTTTCATAAGCGGCAATCTCTCCTGTTCTGTTCTGTGTCAACTCCCGCTATCCGGGACAAAAAAACCGCCTCTCATCAAGAAGAGGCGTCAGCAAGCTGCGCTCTTCTCATCTCCAAGAACATCTGTTCTTCAGGAATTGGCACCCTCCCACGCATGCGGGGTTGCCGGGTTTCATCGGGCCAGTCCCTCCACCACTCTGGATAAGAAGTCAAAGCGAGTATTCAGTTGTTAAGCAAAATATCACGAACCATGGCCGATCGTCAAGAGCACCGGGCGGCCCCTGGCCACAATGTCACCCCGTCGGCGCAAACCCAGCTAACACCTCCTTTCAGGGTGTACGGCACGCCCGCCGCCTCGCTGCGCGCCCGCCCTCCCGGTGCCCGACCGCCTGCCCCAGCGCCATTTCACGGCGACGACCTTTCGGGTTAGAGGCCGACGGTGACCCGCGTGCGGCCGAACGGTGCCGGGGTGCGGATGGCTTGGCCGATTGTGAGGCCTTTGGTCACAATCGCCTGGTTGAGTCCGATCAAACCCAGCGTGACCGGCTGCACCTGGCCGCTGGCCAGCGTCACCCCGTATCCTCCCCCGGGCAAGGCGGCGATGGCGGCGATGGGCACGGCCACGCCCGTGGCCCTGGCCACCGGCACAAAGAGCTGACAGGACATTCCCAGCCAGGGCGTGGCTGCTCCGGGCGGGATGGCCAGACTGAACACCAGCGGATAGGAGACCACCGCCCCGCTGACCATGGGCGTCTGATCAACCGCCGCAATTTTGCCGGTATAACGCACACCCGGTTCCCCCGGAATGATGATGGCGGCGGATTGCCCGACGTGAAACCAATGCACCGCCATTTCGCTGACCGCAGCGGTCACCTCCAGGCTGTGGGTATCGGCAATGGTAATGGTGTCCGCGGCCGTCCCGGTGCTGACCACACTTTGCCCGGAGACCGGCTGCCGACCCGTGCTGCTCGCGCCAATGGCCCCCGATCCCACGCTGGGCACCAGATCGCCGGCGTTTAGCGATAGACTGACCACGGTGCCGGCGACAGGTGCGGTGAGGGTGGTGCCGTTAACCGTGGTGGCCAGCGACTGTCCGCTGACCACTTGCTGCCCGATGGCGACCAGGACTTGCGCAACCGTGGTCTGGGGTCCGCTGTAGGCGACCGACACGTCGTTGGTGCTGGCCACGGTTCCGGCCAGCGGCTGGATCCGGGTGACCGTGCCGGACTCGACGCGCACGGTGTAGGGCGCCGCCGCCGCGTGCAGCGAGCGAGGCGGCACGATGGCAAACAGCCCCGCCGCCCCGGCGGCTAACGTGGCACCGGCTAAGAACCAGGCAGATTTCATTGATGGTCTCTCCTCTTTAGTCGATGCGCAGCGCGTCGACGGGATGCAGCCCGGCAGCCCGACTGGCGGGCCACAGGCCAAAAATGAGTCCGACTCCCAACGAAAACGCGAAGGCCAAAAGCGCGGTGGTCGGGGAAAAAGCCACCACGGTCCCCAGCGCGTGGCCCAGCACCTCGGAAATGGCGGTGCCGAGCCCGATGCCTAAGATGCCGCCCAGTCCTGACAAGGTCAGCGACTCCACCAGGAACTGGGACATGATCGCCAGATACGATGCGCCAATCGCCTTGCGGATTCCAATCTCGCGGGTCCGTTCGGTGACCGAGACCAGCATAATGTTCATAATCCCAATCCCGCCCACCACCAGGGATATTCCCGCGATGCCGCCCAGCACCATTTGCATGGTGGTCGTGATCGAATTCAGGGTGGAGAGAATCTGCGACTGGGTGGTCAGCGAAAAATTAGCCGCGCTGCCTAACCAGGTCAACAGTTTCAGGTCGAGCCGGGTGGTCAGCGGGGCGATGGCGGCGCTGGACCGGGCGGACAAATAGATGGTGCTGATCGAGGTTTGTCCCAGCACGCTTTCCGCCACGCTCCAGGGGATCGCCACAAAGCTGTCTTGACTTTGGCCCAATGCCGATCCCTTGGGAGCCAGCACGCCTATCACCTGAAACGGCACTCCGTCGATGGTCATCGAGTTGCCGACCGGATCGGCGGCCCCAAAGAGCGTCGTGGCTTCTTGCGATCCCAGCACCGCGACGTTGGCATCGCTGGCAATATCGAGCGGACTTAAGAAACGGCCAGCCGCCAACTGATAGTTCATCACCGGTTGATAACTGGCGTTGGTCCCGACCAAGCCCGCCGCGCTGGAGGTGGCTCCCACCCCAAAGGTGGCCGTTCCCGCCATGACCGGCGCAACCGCGGCGATGCCCGGCACCTGTCCCAGCGACAAGGCCTCGTTGGGCGTAAGCTGGCCGGGAGGCAGCAGGGGAGCCGCCGCGCTGCTGGCACTGAGCGCTGCGGCGCCCGGCGCTTGGTTGGTCTTGATGACGATCAAATTCGATCCCAGTCCTTGGATTTGTGACGAAATCGAGGCGCTGGCTCCGCGGGCCAGGCCAATCAGCGCAATCACCGCAGCCACTCCGATGATGACTCCCAACATGGTCAGCAGCGACCGCATTTTTTGCGCCCAGATCGACTTCATGGCCACTTTCAAGGTTTGGCTAAGCATGGCTCACCTCCCGGTCGCCGACAATCCGGCCGTCGCGAATTTCAATCACCCGCTTGGCGTGCCGAGCCACTTCGGCATCGTGGGTAATCACCACCAAAGTCCGCCCCGCCTGGTTGAGCCCCGAAAAAATCTGCAGCAGGTCCTGTCCCGACTGGCTGTCCAAGTTGCCTGTCGGTTCATCGGCGAGGATGACCGGCGGATCAGCGACGATCGCCCGCGCAATCGCCACCCGCTGCTGTTGGCCTCCAGACAGTTGGTTGGGACGATGATGCAGGCGGTCGCCCAGACCGACCAGGCTTAAGGCGTCTTTGGCGCGTTCACGCTGACGGCGGCCATTGACCCCCTGGTAAAGCAGCGGCAGCGCCACATTTTCCTGAGCATTTAAGGTCCCCAGCAAATTGAAACTCTGAAAAACGAATCCAATGTGTTGGCGCCGGATCGGAGCCAGTCGCGCCTCTTTCAGTTTCGACACGTCCTGCCCCGCCAGCACATAGCGTCCGGGTGCGGGAATGTCGAGGCAGCCCAAAATATGCATCAGCGTCGACTTGCCGGAACCTGACGGACCGACAATGGCCACATAGTCCCCTTGGTTAATGGCAAGCGAGACGCCCTTTAGCACATGCAGGGTCTGGGTGCCCATTTTGTAGGACTTTTCCACCGCTTGCAGTTCAATCAACGGCATCGCGCTTAGCCTCCTCGCCCAAAGCCGCCGCCACCCAATCCGCCCCCGCCCAGTCCCGGACCGGTTGCCGCGCTGGCCGCCGGGTTGGGAATCAACACGGCTTTTCCGGCCGCAACCCCGCTCACAATTTGCGTTTGCGAGAGATTCATCAGGCCAATCTTGACGGGCACTTCCACCGCGGCAGTGCTGGCCGTCAGCGCTCCCGCCGCGGACCCCCCGCGCCGCAACAAGCCCAAACCTCCCGGGTGACCCCCGGATTTGCGGAAACCCCCGGCGCCCCCGCTGAAGCCGGCAAATTGTTTCAGACGGGCGGACAGCTTGGAGCCGGGTTCGAGCACGAAGAACTGCCCATTTAACGTCACTAAGGCCGCCGTGGGCACATAGACCGCATTCTGCACGGTTCCGGTATTAATCACCGCCGCGAGGCTCATCCCCACCAGGATATGCGTCGGCGCGGAAATTTTCAGTGACGCCGGATACTCGACAATCCCCGCGCTGTTGGCCGTGCCCTGCTGGCCGACCGCCGTTACCGTGGCTAAAAAGGTCTGCCCGGGCAGCGCCGGCAAGCTGACGGTGGCGGTTTGCCCGGCCGCCACTTCCCGGACGAATTGCTCGGGGATTGCGACGGAGGCATACAGCGTGGAGGTGTCCGCCACGGTCACCAGGGTTTGTCCTGCGTTGACGTAATTCCCGGCCGCCGTCGCCAGCCCGATCACCGTGCCGGCAATTGGGGAGACGACGGTTTGTCCACCGGACAGCGTCCCGATAGTTGCCCCCGCCGCAACATTTTGATTCAATTGAACCGCCAGAGTGGAAACCGTCCCCGAGGCGGGACTTTGGACGACGGCCAGGGTGCTGGGTTGCACGTTCCCGGCAACGGACACTTGACCGGTAAAGGTGCCCTCGACCGCCCGGCTGGTCAAGTAGGCGGGAACGCTGGCGGAGGTCGCGGCCACCGCGTGGGGTCGGTGCAGCAGATAGAACGCGGCGCCGCCGACAATGCCGACCCCTACCAGCCCGATCAGGGTTTTAGCCCACCATTTCACGGCAAAGACTCCTCTTCTTCAGGAAATTGGGGATACGCGGGAACTGCACCCAAAAGAATAGGGTATATTATTTAGTTTGTAAACTAAATTGTATCTGAAGAAACGAAGGGCGGACAAGACATGGACCGGGAGGAATTGGCGGTTGAACTGCAAAAGGTGATTCGGCAAATTCAGATGGGATTTCGCAGCCAACGGCCCGGGGGGCTCATCCGCCCTGGTGAAATGCGTGCGCTATGGGTCATCGCGCATCACGGTCCGCTGGAAAAATCCGAACTGGCGGCCGCGCTAGGCATTACCAAACCACTCGTCACCTCGCTGGTGCGCCGCCTGGAGGAGTTGGCGCTGATCACCCAGACCATCCCCGAATCCGATCGGCGCCGGCGCATCCTCTTCTTGTCGGCTCGCGGCCAGGAGGCGCTGGACGAGGTCAAAAACCTGCGCCGCGAACGGATGCGTGAAGTCTTTGCACGGCTGACCGCTGACGAACAGGACCAACTCTACGCCCTCTTGGTAAAACTGCGGGGACCGGCGGATGAGGACAGCGCGTTCGCGTCCCAACCCCCGGCACGATGCCACCCCCGCCCGCACGGCCATTTTGGTCGGCGGGGGTGCTAGCTTGCCAGGGGCGCGGTCCGACCGGGCAGCCGGATACGCCATTCCGGCGCCATCGTGCCAATTACGCATCGGTCGACCCCGGGATGGCCCAGCGGTGGGTGCCGGCCTGGCTGACCCCTTGACGCACATCGTGACCGGGGTCAATCCCACCGCAAAAACGCTGGCACGGCATCCCGTTGCAAGGTTTGCAAGTCCCCCGCCAGCTCTTCTAACGCCGGCAGGTTGGCGCGATACAGCACGTAGTGCCCCTGCGCGATGCGTTCGACCAGGCCCACCGCATGAAGCCGCCGCAAATGGCGGGAGACCGTTCCCGCGCTGAGGCGCAAGGCGTGGGCAATGGCGCCGGTGGTGCCCTGCGCACCAACCAAATGCCGAATAATGAGGAGACGGGTCGGCTCACTCAAGGCCTCCAACCTGGACTCCAAACGGGCCGGGGCGGGCACCGGCGCCGCCCAACGGCGGACGGCCTGGGACTGGTAGGTCACACTCAACCGGTTTTGCCACCCCTCTACCCAAAGATGCGGCCAGCAAAAGACACTGGGAAAGAACTCCACCACCGTGGTTGGGGTTATCACAAACTCCGAATTCCACGGAACGTGCACTTGCAGGGCATCGGTGTCCCGGTCCAGGCGCAGCCGCGGCGAAATGGCTTGCCACCAGCTCGGGGCGTCCGCAGTTTCCGCCGGCGCGGTGCGACCGGCGATATCGTTTGCCAGGTCCGCCGCCACGGCTTGCCACACCTGCTCAAATTCTTGCGTCCAAAACTCTCTGAGTAGCCATCCTAAGCGATCGCGCACCGCACCTAAATTGTGCTCCCATTGCCGCCACCATTCCGGTTGGGTTAGCAGCGTCACATTTTCCCACTCGGAATTTCGTGCCATCCGCAGGTCAAATTCCTGCGTCCAGCGATGTCCGCTATGCTGGTAGACGGCTCGCAAGTGGTCCGGGTTCAGTCCCATAAACCGTTCCCATTCGGCGATGAAAGGAGGACGCAACTGCTGGGGGTTCGGCAGCGGAATCATCGCCTGCAGCCACCCCAGGAAAAACGGTGCCATCTCGTCGATGCGTTCCGTGAGGGAGGTTCCCAGCCGTTGGCGAACATCCAGCGCCCACCGCAAAAACACCCCATGGTCGGTCGGCCTGGAAAACACATGGAGCGCCCAGCACACTTCGCGCAAGGGGGACAGGTAGAAATCCCTGGCCGTCGGCTTAGCTGAGGGAGCGCGCAAAGCCGTTTTCACGTGGATAATCACGCTGTGCTGTCCTTTTAACTGACTCAATTCTTCGCCGCGAACACACTCCGACTATACAGGTTGCGCGGATCCCGGGGAAGGTCCCCCGCCTGCGCGAAAACCCGACCAAAACCGGGCACGTAACGGTCTTGCCGGTGGCTGGGTGCGGACCGTCGGGACATCGCCGGTCACATCTCGCGCGGAACCGGCCAACGGGACGCGGAGCCTGGACGAAAAAACCGCCACACATAAAACATGCCGCTGCCCAAAAAGCCGGCGAGCACGACCCCGGTCATCACGGGATCGACTTCGGCCCACCCGATCAGCGGATACGACGCCGCGCTCATGGTGTCGCTGGTGGCCCGGAGAATACCGGTGGCGCGGCCGGTATCGTTGGACTTTTCCCGCTGCTGTACGGCCGCCGTCCAAACCACACTGTAGAGATTGACCATAGTTCCGATCACAGCCAAGCACATCATCATGTTCCAGCCGCTGACGGCATCGGTGGTGCCCAGCACGGCCAGAATCCCCATGCCATAGAGTACCATAATCGACAGCTTGCCCAAAATTATCTGAGGATGGCGAAAAATGGTCCATTGCCCCATCAAGTTCCCCAGCACCAAGACGGCGTTTTCGATGCCCAACGCGGTCGCACCCAGATGATAGCGGAGAAGTTCCAACGGCAAGGCCGCGTTAGACAGAAAGGACGGGACTTGCGAGAGCCCGCCGACAACGCTCAGCGGCCAGATGGCGGAAAGACCGGGCGGGGATTGCGCCGGGTGGATCGACCGTGGCGTGCTGGTCAGGGTCTGGGGCAAGAACAGCAGCACCAGTCCCCCCAATGCCAGCGCGATCAGGCTGCCAGTCCAAAATGGCATGCGAAACCCCTCGCGGGCCACCATCCAGCCACCGATAACGGCTCCCCCCATCCCTCCCACCGCGACGCATCCATTAAACACCGCGAGCCGGCGCACGCGATGCCCGGACGGCACGTTGTATCCCACCAGCGCCAGCATCGAGGTCCAGTAGACCCCGGCCGAGGCCCCCTGCAATAACCGCAACCCCACCATGCTCCAAGGTCCCAAAAGCAAGCCGTAGCCAAACGACACCGCCGCCAACACGCCAAAGCTGACCAGCAGACCGGTTTTGGGGCCCCGGCGATCAAACCAGTATCCCGCGAGGAGACCGGTGCCCGCCCGGCCGATCGCCCAAGTCGAATACGCGATGCCCAGCACCATCGGTCCCGCCCCGCTGTTGACGATGGCCAACGGCGTGTCGACCCCGATCATCAGCGCCACAAAGGACTGTCCTGCGGCAATGACCGCCACCACCCGCATGAGCGATACCGCGGAGCCACCCTTAAACGCTACCAAAACACCGGCACCCTAAGCCTGGGCATGGGTCGCGGCCCACTGTCGGCATAATTCCACCAGCATGGCAACCCCGTAGCCGGTCGCGCCGAGGCCCGTATCCGTTCCGTCAAACGCCAACCCGGCAATATCCAGGTGCGCCCACGGCACGCCTCCGGCAAAGTGGCCAATGAAGAGGCCCGCTGAAATCGTTCCCGCCGGGCGGCCGCCGCTATTTTTCAAATCGGCAATGCGGCTGTGGTTTAGGTGCGCGTATTCCACATCGTGCGGCATCTCCCATACCGGTTCTTCCATGCTGTCGCCAGCGTTGGTCACCAGACGCGCGAGGTGTCCGTCATTGGTAATCAGAGCTGCCCGGATGGCCCCCAAGGTCACCACGTTGGATCCGGTTAAGGTGGCCATATCCACCACGCCCGCCGCCCCCTCCCGCACGGCCATCGTCACCGCATCAGCCAGCACCAAACGCCCCTCGGCATCGGTCGAGATCACCTCGACCCGCGTCTTATCCAACATGGTCAACACATCCCCCGGGCGATATGCCTGCCCATCCGGCAGATTTTCGGCCAACGGCGCCCAGGCCATAACATTCAGCGGCCACCCCTGCTCCGCCACCACCCGCAGGGCCGCCATGACCGCGGCGGATCCGGCCATGTCGCCCTTTAGTCGGCCCAAACCCTCGCGCGGCTTCAGCGAAATTCCCCCGCTGTCAAACGTGATGCCCTTGCCGACTAAAGCCAGCCAAGGGCCGCTGCCGTTGCCCTGATAGCGGCCCGCCAGCAACACGGGCGGGCGGGCGCTGCCGGCGCCCACGGCCAGGATGCCTCCCGCCTCCATCGCCGCCAAGTCGTCCCGCGAATAGACCCGAAATTGCACGGCGGGCGGAGCTCCGGCTTGATACCGGGCAGCCAGGCGTTCGGGCGGCTTCTCGTTGGGCGGCATGTTGACCCCATCCCGGGTCCAGGATTGCGCCACCGCGATGCGGGCAAGCAGTTCCACCCGTTCCCGCTGGGGGGGATCCACCACCACGGTCACCATCGGCAGGGCCGGGTCTGGCTCCCGATAGCGATATAAGCCGTGCTCCACCCCAAAGACCACCGAGGGCCAGTGGGCGCTGTCTAAACCGCCAAGCCAAAGACCCAACCCCGAGGCGCCGAGCTTAAGCAGCGAGCGCGCCGCCTCAACATAGGCCTTGCGCCGCAATTGCCGTGCCGGCGGCGCATTGACCACCACCATCGTGTCTTCTCCATGCACCACCATAACGTGTGAGCCTTCCGGAACGTTAGCCAGGCGGGCGGGTTCGCCCCACAATGCGCGGCTGGCGGTAGCCCAGGCCGGGTGCGGGATGATCCAGGCCTGAGGCCGCCCGGGGTCCACATGGTCGCTAATGATCCAAGTTCGCATCGCCGAGCCTTCTTTCGTCACGATCGGATGTCGCCGTCTCCGCGCGGGGTCTCGTGCTGGCAGGCCACAATCGCCGCGCGGGCCAAAATGTCGCTGGCATCAAAGATCGGGCTGGGCCAGGGCGGTTCAGGGGACTCGCCGCGGGGGAAAACGACCGGAGTTTCCGTGCAGGCCAGCACCAGGCCATCGGTCCCTTCCGCCCACTTCGCCCGCATGGCCGCCGTAAGCCGCCGTCCCCATTCCCCGCGATGGCCCGCCACCTTGACGCCGTCGATAATCGCCATGATTTCCCGTTGGGTCGGATCATCGGGATAAACCGCTGCGATGCCCCGACTGGCCAACGCGCGATCATAGAGTCCCACCGCGCGCGTGGGCGTGGTGGCCACAATACCGACCCTCTCCGCTCCCCGCCGCCCGATTTCGCGGGCGACCAGATCGATCAAATTCAGCACCGGAACCGGAACACTGGCCGCAATGTCCGCATAATAGGCATGGGTGGTGCTTGAGGGGATCGCCAACACCTCGGCGCCCGCGGCCACCAGGCGCCGCGCCATCGCGGTCAATGCCGGCACCGGCGACGGGCCCCGTCCCGCCAGATGCTCTAAGCGGCTGGGAACAGTTCGGTCCGCCATCAGCACCACCGACAGATGGCCGTCATCGCTGCGGCTCGGGGTGAGTTCAATCACGCGCCGATAAAAATGCGCTCCCGCCAACGGACCCAGCCCCGCCAAGATTCCTAAGGTTTTGCTCATGCCGCAGATGACAGCCTCCAAACTATGACGTGGCACCCGACCCGCAGGTGCGGGGCGCCAGGTCCCCGCACGCCCCGGCCGGTTTTGGTCATTGATATTTGATTCGGGGATCGACGACCGCGTACGCCAGGTCGGCCAATAAGTTCCCTAAAATCGTCAAGACCCCCACCATGATCACGATACCCAGCAAAATCGGGTAATCGCGCTGTTGGGCGGCGTTCCAAAACAACAGGCCCATTCCGGGATAATCAAAGATAATCTCAATAATGAGAGCCCCACTAAACAGGCTGGGCAAAGACATCCCCACCAGCGTAATCAAAGGCAGCACCGAGTTTTTTAAGGCATGGCGGATCAGCACCGCCCCTTCACTCAATCCTTTGGCCCGCGCCGTGCGAATATAATCCTGCACCAACGTCTCCGCCATCGACGAGCGCATATAACGGCCCCATCCGGCAACCGATCCAATAACCAGCACCGAGGCGGGAAGCACCAGATGATACAGGTAGGAGCCGACGCTGGGGTGGGTCAGCAGGGGATTATAGAGTCCGCTGGCGGGAAACCATCCCAGCGTAATCGCAAATGTCGACACCATGAGCACGCCCAACCAAAACGTCGGCATCGCGTAGAGGAAAAACAAGGTGGCGGTCAAGACGTGATCCACCGGCCGATTCTGCCGGGCCGCCTGGTAAATCCCCACCGCCACCGCAATGAGGTGCGAGATGGTAATCGCCGTCACCACCAATATCAAGGTGCGCGGCAGGTTGGTGGCGATGAGGCTGGCCACGCTCTGGTGATACGAGTAGGCATAGCCTAAGTTCCCCTGCAGCAATTGCCGAAGCCAAATCAGGTATTGCAGCCAGAGCGGCTTGTTCAAACCCAGCGAGCGGTTGATTTGGGCAATCAGGGCGGGGGTGGCCTTATCGCCCAGCATCACCACCGCCGGCCCCCCCGGCACGACATGGATTAGCAGGAAACTCACCAGCGATAACAAGAGCAAGGTGGGAACCGCCTGCAAAATGCGCGCCACCGTATACCTCATCATAGTACGCGCCCCCCTCGCACGCTGGAATCCATGCGCGTATCGAGCGCCGCTCGAAAAGCATTGCCAATAAAGCTAATCGACAAGATGGTCCACAGCACGGCCAATCCCGGCGGATAAACCAGCCACCAGGTGTGTTGCGGCAAATACGCCATCGCATCCGCCAGCATGGCACCCCAGTTGGGAACGGGCGGCG
This sequence comes from Bacillota bacterium, assembly GCA_021797825.1. GTDB lineage: Bacteria > Bacillota > Sulfobacillia > Sulfobacillales > Sulfobacillaceae > JAJZZA01. The sequence continues at coordinate 14,883 of JAJZZA010000030.1, forward strand.
GCAGGCCCATCCCCAGAAAACTCAGACTGGCGATCACCAGCACGGCGTCGGCCACCATGAAGGTGGCGGCCACAATCACCGTTCCCAAAACATTGGGGAACAAATGCCGGAAAATAATGTGGCCGGCTCCTCCGCCTACCGCCAACGACGCTTCGACAAACAGACGGTGTTTGAGCGACAAGACCTCCGCCCGCACCAAGCGGCTCACCCCGTGCCAGGAGGTCAAGGCGATCAACAAGATCAACAATCCCGGACTAGGCGTCACCAACGAGTCCAGGAAAATCAGCAAAAAGAGTCCGGGAATGGAACGCAATAAGTCGACGATGCGCATCATCAAGGCATCCACCCAGCCGCCCACATATCCCGCCACCAGTCCATAAACCACACCGATGGCCATCGCCGACACCGCGGCCGCAAATCCCACCTCTAAGGACGTCTGGCCCCCCAGCATTAAGCGGGCCAGCATGTTGCGGCCAAGATTGTTGGTGCCCAATGGAAAGCGAGCCGAGGGCGCTTGCAAAATGGCCGTGAGATGAAGGGTATAGGGATTCGCCCGATAGATGAGCGGCCCGATAAACGAAAAGCCGACCAATCCCACCAGTCCGGCGACACCCAGCCAGGCTAAAGGATGATGCCAAAAGATCCGCCGAAATCGCGAACCGAAAAGCTCCGAGGCGGGAAGCTCCGGCGGATCGGCCAGCGTGGTCTGCGAAAAAGTCATCACCGGCGTATGCCTCCCTTGCGCCTGGCGTCACCCACTTTTGGGCGACTAATGGCTGATCCACCAATACTGGGGCGAGATGGCGTTGGTAAAGGTATTGGCCGACGAGCGCACCCCATGCACATTATTGGCGACTTCACTGAGACCTTCCGGGACCGGCATCCACAAGTTCGGCAGGTGGCGGGCAGCAAACAGCTGGTAGTTGTCCAGCGCCGTTTGAGCGGCGGCCGCAGAGGGTTGCGGGGTATGCGTGGCCGCGATCAGGGAATCCATGGTGGGATTGGAATACCCGTAGAAGTTATATCCGCCGTGGGTCTCGTACATCCCTCCGCCAGTGGGATAACTGCCGCCGTAGCTCCAGCCCAGGCCGGTTTGGATCTGCCACTTGGTGGGTTGGTGATGGTATTGCAGCATGCTCGCAAAGGGCAAGGGGCTTAACGACACCTTGATTCCTTCTTTGGCCCAGTCCTGCTGCATAATCTGCACCATGGCCAAGGTCGTGCTGTTACCGGCGTCGTACTCCATGTTAAAGGCCAGCTGTTGTCCTTGACTGTTGGTCATGATGTTGTTGACCAAATGCCATCCGTTGGTCTCGAGCAACTTCGCCCCTGCCGCGGGGTTATACGCATAGAGCGGCTTAGTCAGTTGCGGCGCTAAAAAGGTGGACGGATGCAGCGGCACCGGCCCCGTGCCCGGCACCCCCATCCCGTTGTACAGCGCCTGGATGATCGCCTGCTGGTCGATGCCCATCTGCAGCGCTTGGCGGACCGCCAATTGGCGCAAGATCGGACCGACGGTGGGACTCTTGAAATTTAAGATGGTGCGGTCGATCACGTAGCCATAGGAGGGACTTAGCGTATCCTGGGACAATTGACTCCGTTGATTGTACATCGACAAGGGCAGATACCCCACTTGCACCGTCCCGGTCTTAAGGCCGTTGACTTCCGAGGTGTCGGAGGTTTGATAGGCCAGGACGAACTTGTTGACATAGGGTTTGTGCCCATCGTAATGCGCGTTGGGAGAAAAGGTCCAGGAGACATTTTGAATGGCGTTGGTCAGCCGAAACGGCCCGTCCACCACTTTAAAGAAACTCACGTTGTTGCCGTTGCTCGCCAAGTAACCCAGTTCTTGGTTGACATTGTTGGGATAGCGATTCCAGGCTTGTTCGGGCAACGGGATAAAGTCGCCCAACCCGTTATATTCAAACCACATTTGGTTAACCGGCTGCGTCAGGGTGATTTGAAATTCGTGGGCATTCACCACGTGAAAACTCTTGATGAGTTGCGGCACCCCCCCCGACCCGGCTCCGGCATAAGGCCACGGCGCGGGGGCATTGGGCGAACTGGCGGCTTGAATCAGCTGCCAGGTAAACGCCACGTCTTGGGCGGTGACCGGGGTGCCATCAGACCAGTGCCATTTGGGGTTCATTTTGACGGTATAGACCGTACCCGCCTGGTTCCAGGTAATGGCGCTGGCAATACTACGCGAAAAATCAATGGTGCCGTTGGGCGCAATATGAAACAGCCCCTTGTACATGAGGCTGGCGGCCCAGGCGTCGTAGAGACTGTTGTAGGCCACCGGACGCAGCGGTTGGTACCAGTTAATCGCCACCAAGGGGCCTAGCGCCTGAATAATGGTGCCCCCTTGGCTTGGTTGCGTCGTGCCGCTTTTGGCGGGGGAGGGCGGAGTGGAACTCGGGGTTCCGCACCCCGCCAACAACAGCGGCGTTACGCTTAAGGCCGCGCCCAACAGAATCGCCGGAGAACGGCGGTGACCGATCTTCACGATAAAACCCTCCTTTTAATAGTCCTTGTCCCGTCTTCGCGCCCGGTTGGCGGATACTTTTCGCAGCGCTGCGCCCGGCTGCGGCGGCTAACGCCGCATGGAGACGTCTACCCCGTCGATTAATAACGGCGGCACATGGCCCGGGGCTGGCTGCATCATGCCTTGCGCCAGCCACTGCGCGTCTAGACCGACAGCCGCCAATTGCTGCGACAAAGCCTCAAACGCATTGAGGCTAATCACCGCATTTTTGATTCGTCCGGTGATGACCCCCTGATCCATCAGATAGAGCTCGCTGGCGTTGCCCGCAATGTCCCCCCGTAGGGGATTGGTGGGACGCGCCCCAATCCAGCCGTTTAAAACCAGCAGGCGAGGAAATCGCCGACCCCACTCGGCCAACCCCAGCTCCCCGGGTTCAATCGCCAGATTAGCGGGCAGGGCCGCCGGCAGGGCATTGGGTGCGGGTCGGTATCCCATGCCGCGCGGCGCGTGGCCAAGCCGGCGGGCGCTATCGCGATCCAGCACAAAGTGGCGCAACTCACCCGCCTCAATTAAGGGCCAGCGGCCCGTGGGCGTTCCCTCGTCGTCAAAGGGTGCGGTGCGCGGCCCCCCCGGCAGCGTGGCGTCGCTGAGGATGGTTAGAGACGGGGAGAGCACCCGCTGCCCGACCTGCGCTTCCCACGGCGAGTTGCCTGCGATCAGGGCGGGACCCGATAGTCGCGCCAAGACCGGCATCAGCACACTCATCACCACCGGGGGCAAGAATACGATGGGAAGCCGACCCCCGGCCAGGTGTTGAATGCGACGGCCCCAAGCGAATCGCTCCGCGACGGCGTTGCCCAGCTCGCCGGCCTGAGTGAGCGCATCCATCCCCACCCGCGTCTCCATAATCGCGTGAAAATCAGTGCCGTCGACGCGCCGCCCGCCGGCCGACAGCGCAAAGTAACCCTGCGTCCAGGCCGCTTTGCCGCCGCTGGAGTTCATCAGCCGGGTGTCAAGCTGGTGGTACGCGACCGAAACCGCCGGCCGGAAGTCATCGGCCAGGCCTTCCAGCCGGGAATAGAGTTCGCGTGCCACCAAGGACATCCGCGGAGCCATCGCCGGATCGAACGCGGGGACGCCGGGCGAAATCGCCCCCGCGGCCAGCACCGGTTCATCCAGCTTGGTTTCGGGACCGGCAACGGCGGCATCCGCCGCCTGCGCTTGCAGTTGCCGCCACGATGCGGTCCGTGACGCCGCAAACCCCAAGCGTCCTTCGCGAACCATCCGCACGGCGCGCACCCGTTCCGACCCGTGCTGCACCAGCGGCGTTTGGCCGCCTTTCATTTCCACCGACCATACATCGCGCCGCTGGTCGGCCCCATCGCCAATTTCCCCCGGTGCCCAGTCGAGTTCAGCGAGCGGGCCGGGGTCTGCGGTAAAGCGCATCAACGGCTTCGCCCCCCGACCAGACACCGTTCAATTCGCAAAGACGGCGCGTGGTGACTTACCGGAAGCGGCATTTGCCCGGCTTTGCCACACCCGCCGCCCCCTTCATAGCGGGTAAAATCGCTGCCAATGGCGGTGATTTGGGCCAGGGTGCTAAAGACATTGCCAGTGAGCACCGCGTTGCGCAGGGGACGGGTAATCTGCCCGTTTTCGATCAGATAGGCTTCTCCCGCCAAAAACGTAAAGAGTTCCCCGTTGGTTTGTCCGCCATGGGAGCCCTTGGCGTAAATTCCGCGTTCGATGCCTTGGAAGAGATCCGCAAAAGGCGTGTCCCCCGGCGCAATCACCGTGTTGCGCATGCGAACAATCGGCGGAAAGCGGTAATGCAGGGCCCTGGCGTTGCCCGTCGGGGTTTCGCCCAAGCACGCCGCGGTTTCCCGCGAATGCAAACGTCCGACCAGGACGCCGCCTTTGATCAGGTCGACATCCTCCGCCGGCACGCCTTCGTCGTCAATCGGCAGATAGCCCCGGCTGCCGAGGTCCTGGCCGGTGTCATAGATGTGCAGATTGGCTGGGCCAAAATTGCGTCCGAGATGCATCTCCGCCAGCAGGCCGGAATCGCCGACTTGCCCGTCGGCTTCACTCAGATGGCCAAACGCCTCATGCGCAAATACCCCGGCGAGCTGCGGGTCCACCACCACCGGATATTCTCCTCCCTCAATTTCCGGGGCTTGCAGCAGCGATACCGCCGCCATGGCCGCATCGCGCACGGCGCCGTGCAATCGCCGCACCACCGCAAAGTCATTGGAGGAGCCAAAAGAGACGCCGCGTTGCGCCACCTCATTGCGGTCCCGGGCAAGCACCACGATGTTGCCCCCTAAATCCAGCTTTTCCTGCTCAATCGCGCTGCCCTGACCGTTAGCAAACCAAAGATGGCGATAGCGATCGAAATATCGGCCCGTGACCGACTTGATTAAGGGGTGGGTTAGACGGGCCAACTCGGCATACTGCAAGAGCAGGGCCACTTTATCGGTCAGCGGCACGGACAGCGGATCCTCTTGGGTTTTTAAACGCTGCATGACGCGCACCGGCGCCACCTCACCCAAGCGCCTGCCGATATGGACCGGATCCGCCCACTTGGCCAACAATATGGCCTCATCAACATGGCGGTCAATATGGTCCCATCCATCGAAGTGCACGAACCCGACGGCGCCCTGCCGAAATACCCGCACATTGCCCCCCACATCGACCACATGCGTCTGTTGGCGCACCTGCTCATTGAGCGTATCAAGCTGGGTGGTCTCGTTGTACTCCAGGCGAATCTCAATGTCGTCCACTTCAGCGTTGGCGGCCAACGCCACCAGGGAAGCCAAGATGCCCTCGTCACCAAGATTAGTGCCCGCCATGTTTCCCGCCTCCTCGCCTGGGTGTGCACAGACTTTGTTAAATTTTCATGCGGGGGATAATGGCGGGAAATTCTATGCCCACAATCGAATTCCTGCTTGGGGCCACAAGATTGCTTTTTTATCAAATCCCAGGGGGGAGGTGCGATAGCCCTGCATCGCCAGGGGATGTCAAAAACGGCCGCGCGTCAGCGCAGCCCGCAAGCCATGGCAACCGGCCGTGGGCCGTGGCCGTATTGCCCGATAAAGACCGTACCCAGGGGAGTTGCGTCAACATTGACCGGCAATGGTCTGTCGCCCCGCGAAGCGGGTGGGCTGGCTGTCGGCACCCCCTTCTGGCAGGCCCGCAATCGATGTCAAGGTTGCCAAATTTCGCACGGACCACGGGCAAATCGTCAGGCAGGCCAGCCTCCGCCGACGGTGCATCACCCGGGTTGGTCAAGCCGGCCTCGCTCTGTGCAATCACCGCTGGCGCCGCCGGGTGGTCTAACCACCCCCGCTCACGACCGCCGCGTGCCAGCGACGGTCGCTCCCATTCACCCACGGCGAGGCCCTGCGGCAACAAGCCTGCCCGCTCGCCTCACCGCGCCCGCTCACATCGGGATATCCCTTACGGGTTGCGGTGGGCGTCCAAAAACTCAATGACTCGCTGATAAACCCGGATTTCGTTTTCCTTCTTTTGAAACCCGTGCCCTTCATCCTCCAGCACCAAATATTCCACCTCGACCCCGTTCGCCCGCAGCGCCTCGACGATTTGATCCGACTCGGCCTTTACCACCCGCGGATCATTGGCCCCCTGGATGACCAGCATGGGCCGGGTCATCTGTTCGAGGTAGGTGATGGGCGACTCCCGCACCATCCGTTCGCGGTCGGTGGCGGGATTCCCCACCCAGCGCGCCATGGACGGCTTCCAATGTTCGGGCACCGTCTCGTACAGCGACAGCAGACTGGACGGTCCAAAGATATCGACATACGCCTGAAAGCGCTCCGCATGGCGACCGTGGAGCAACAGGGTCATGTACCCCCCATAACTGCCGCCGACCACAAACAAGCGGTCGCGGGACGCCCGCCCGCTGGCCGTCAGCCAGTCGACGCTGGCCATCATGTCAAGCCGGGGGCCTTCCCCCCAATCCCCCTCCACCAGCTTTTCAAACTCTGCCCCATACCCCGTGCTGCCGCGAAAATTAGGCGCCCAAATGTTGTATCCGCGGCTTAGGGCGTACTGGAAAAACGGCCGGAACATTCGGCGTTCCGCGGCTTGCGGACCGCCATGCGGCCAGACGATGGTGTAGCCGTGGGCCACCGCCGGCTGCGCCTTAAACCACAGGCTTTCGATCTCCATCCCGTCGAATGACGGGAACCGCAACGTCTCGGAGGGAACCAAAACGTCCCTGCCGGCTCCCATCACGCGGTTGTTGGTCACCGGCTGCCACCGCTCCCCGTTCAGCTTCCAAATATTAAACGGCTCGACATCGCTTCGTCCCAAAAGGTACAGTGTGCCCGACGTCCCGCATTCCATCTGCTGGATGACCGCAGCCGGCAAAGGCACCACGCCAAGTTCGTCCGACCCCATCCGGACCCGGTACAACCGATCTTGGACTCCCCACGAACCCGCCACGTAAACGGTGCCGGAGTCCCTGTGCAGCGTGATCCCGGTCAGTTCTTCCGCTGCCGAGGTCCAGCGCGAAAACTGTTCGGCGGCCAGATCAAAGCGGGCCAGATAGGCACGGTCCTGACCGAAATTGGTGGTTAACACCACCGTCGCGTTATCGAGAAAAGCCACGTCGTGGACGTTCTGCGCGGCCGTGGGATCGGGGGTCAGACACCTGACCACTCCATCGCTGACGAGATATGGCACCTGAAACGTATTGGAAAAATGCATCACATAGACGTAGGACCGCTCATCGGGCGAGACCGCGACCAATGCCGCGCTCGCCCCCTCGCCGACGTGGAGCACCTCTTCGCGATCCGTTTCCAGATCGTACCGGCAAATGTTTAAGAACTGGGGATTGTCGCGATCCGTCGAGTAATAAATGCGGCGGCCGTCCTCTGAAATTTTGGCCAGGAAATAGGTCTTGCCCGGGGAGACGCGAACCGGTTGCAGACGGCCGCCGGACCGGGGAATCGCATAGATTTGTGTCTTTTCGTCACCGTCTTGATCCACCCCGGCCAAAATGAACCGTCCCCGCGGGTCGGTGAGGATTTGCGACGGCATCTGGTCGGCGTAGGTCAGTTGATAAGGATAGGGACAGTCGAGGTCGACACCCCACAAATTGTACCGTCCACTGATATTGGCTGACACCACTAAGCGCGATTCATCCCGTTCCAGCGCAAATCCCATTATGGCATATGTGCGAAAAAATTCGTCCAGGTCAGGACGGGGAAATTCCATTGCTCAGAACCCTCCTTGCCGGCCCAATTTTGGTTAACGGTGCCCCAAAATCCGCAGACCCCTGCCGGTTCCCGATCGGTTTTGGGTTCCTCGCCCATTATGGCATAATTGGCGTCCAACCCGCATCGTGCGGAGCGCCGCAACCTGACAGGACATCGCGCATGTCGCGTCGAAGCCTCGCGATGGATGGAAAAAGTTGTGACAACGTGCTAACCTCAAGCAGGCAGCGATGTGTCAAACCAGGGATGGACAACGAGGACCCATCCCCAACCCAACACCCCGTCGTAAAATTTCCTGCAAAGGAGCATGTTTTCATGACCGGATCGCGTCGATTGGCCCCCTGGGCGGCAGCCGCCGCTTTGGCCCTCGGTCTGGCGGGCTGCGGAAGCTCAAGCCACCCGTCGGCCACCCCCAGTTCCGCCACCTCCCCATCCTCACCCGTGTCGCCTTCCCCACGGCCCGCCGGCAACCTGGATCCGCTGACCGGCAAAACCTCGCCGCAACACGGCCCTTTAGTGGCGGTAATGGTGGAAAATTCGGAGTATGGCCGCCCGCAATATGGCTTGTCGTCGGCGGATGTGGTGTATGAAGCGTACACGGAATTCTTCTACTATTCCCGGTACATGCTATTATTTTGGGGCCACGCGCCCGCTGTCGTGGCTCCGGTGCGTTCGGCCCGCCCCTATTTTGTCAGTTTCGTGCACGAGTGGCCAGGGGCAGCCTATGCCCACGCCGGCGCCTCCAACCCTGCCTACCCGATGATTGCCCAGGACCACATCCACAATCTCGACTTGGATTCCAACGCCTACAACCTGGGTTGGCGATCGTCGACCAGGCCGGCTCCGCACAATCTCTTTTCCAACGTGCAAACCCTGATGGCGGCCGCCCGCGCGCAGTGGGGAAACCCGAAGATTGCGCCCCACTGGCCGTTTTTGACCAATCCCACGGCGGGCACGCCGTCTGTCACCAGCGTCACGCTTACTTGGAACCCCCGCAACACGGTGGAACAATGGCGATGGGATGCCCCCGCCCAAGGCTGGACGCGCTGGGTGAAATGCCCCGAATGCGCCCAGAATCAATTTACCCAGGTCATGGGACTTAACTCGGGCAATCCGGTGGTGGCATCCAATGTCATCCTGGAATACACCCACGAAACCTATTTGCCCGATCCCGCCCACACCGGGTGGATCCAGATTAGTACCCATGGCAGCGGCAATGCGCTGATGCTGCTAGGGCACCGGGTCATCCACGGCACCTGGCAAAACGCGGGCTCGGGACAGCCCACCCGATTTTTCATGCCCAACGGCCAGCCAGCCCGGTTTAATCCCGGACAAACCTGGATTGAGGTGGTGCCTGCACCGGGCTCAGCCGCCAACCCGTTTCAACTAACCGTACAGTAACGGCAAAACTTTTCTGTTTACCATTTTGTGGTATTGCTGTAACATATAGCAAAGGAGGGAGGGAATGTCTACTGCCCATCATGACGCGGGCGCCAGCAAGGCTCCCGCCGGCAAATCCCGGCGCTCCCGGCGTCATCGCGTGCGGAACTTGATCTTGGCTGTGACCACCTTGATCGGGTTGGCGTTGTGGCAGCTCGGACCCGTCATTCAGGGGGTGGCGGCGGTCGAGCACGGGCTTCAACAAGCTGAAGGCACCCGCTCCGTATTGGCGGGATTCATCCACGCCGCCATTCGCCAAGCGCAAGCCACCTTAGGCCCGCTGTTGCAACACCTCGTGCACTGACCGCACCCTCGGCTGCCGTCACAACCAGGCCACCGCGGCGGACGAAAAGGTCGTCTGCGGCGGTGGCTGCTTCGCTGGGAGCGTCACCTGAAGACCACGCCCGCATCGCCCGGTTCGCGCCGGGGACCGCTTTCCCAATTTTGCTCGTGCCGTTCTCGGTTCCGCCCCTTTGCCGCAGCCCGCGACGCTGCTCTTTACCCACCAGGGCAACCCGCGGCAGGATTTCTCCGTTGCCTGCGCCGGCGGTTTAAGGGGTGTCGCCGCCAAGGTTTGGGCATCCGGTCAACCGGCCCCCGGGCGATAACCCGAGCGCGCCCCGGCCCAACCCGGTTGCCTGCTGGCCCCGATCCGGCAGGAGTTTCGACGGCCTCCGGCGAATGGCTCTTGTATCCTCTACGGCAGGACCGAGTGGGGGGCGGGTGATGGTGCCACCCCGGAGGCGGAAGGAGAAGGCAACGTGTTCCCATTGCTTTGGTTGCTCAGCGTCGTGCTCAGCTACATCATTGCCAAGGCCAAAAACCGCAATCCACTCTGGTGGGCCGGGTGGGCGATGATTGGCAACGTGGTGGCGCTGCTTGTCCTCGTGGTCAAAGAACCCTTGCCGCCCCACGGATTTTTGCGGCCAAGACCGCTGCCCGGCCGCACTTCGCGACGTGCGATTCCTTCCGAGCCACTCGCGATGATTCAACAACTATCGGAGTTGCGGGACAAAGGCGTCTTGACCGATCCGGAATTTCAACTTAAGAAAGCGGAAATTCTGGACCGGATTTAACCGCCAGCGGGCCAGACCGTCCGACGACCGTCTGACCCGCCCGGGCGACCCGGCTAAGCCTAATTGCGGCCCAGTCGCAAGATAAAGAGGAACAGGTTGATGATGTCGACCAACAGGGCCACCGCCAACATCACCGGCGCACCGGCCGCCGGAACCGTTCGGCCCCGAACCCGCATGAGGGAGAAATCGGCAATCAGATAGCCGATGAAAACCAGCACACCGATCAAGTTGTAGGTTTTGGACAACGCGACGCCAGCCATTCCCGGAACCACCCACGACAACAAGCCGGTCACCAACAGCATCAGCAGACCCAAAAACAAGAGCGGCATCATGCGTGAAAAGTCCCAGGGCAACCACCACACCAGCGCCGCCGAGGTGGCTATCGCCAATAGCAGCACCCCAAAACTGGACGCGAGCAGCCCTGGATTGGTCAAGGCCACCTGCCAGATAAACGGGGCCGCGATGAGGCCCATGCCTATCGCGACCACGATGCCCCAGACCAAAGCCGCGCCCGCCCGGTTGACCCGGCGGGAGACCATAATGGTCCCGACGAGGGCACCCGCAAAGCCGATCCACATGCCCGCCGCGCCCAACGCGGGCGCGAAACCCACGCTAACCGCGGAGATCACCAAGAGCAACACCAGCACGCCCAACGTCTTCCCCATCAACGAGCCGGTGACGCCCTCGGTGATGGGGTACGCATAAGGTGAACGGTTGTACATCGATTCTCCCTCCCATCTCATCTTTTTCTTATCACAAAAGTCAAACACCGTCAAAATTCCGCCGGTGGAGTCTCTGTGTAATCCGGCCCGGAGGGAAATGGGTGCCAAGATGGCTGAAATGGCCTTGCGCGCGCACCGTGTTTCAGGCCACAATACTCTGCAGAGGGTGCCGGCGCCGTCCGGCCTAACGGGGGGAACGCCAATGGGAGACGAGCTCTCCTTTGATGTCTTAGCCGCCGGCCTGCGCCGGGACAGCCAAGACGTTAACACATTTATCGAAGTGCTTACCAGCCGACTGGAAGCCACGCTGCCCAGTCTGGTGACGGTAAAACGGGCTGGCCTGTTCGGCAAAGACCGCCCGGTCCGGCAACTGACGGTGCAGTTTGACCGCTGGCAGTATCAGTTGACCCGCGACCGCGGCCGGCTGGCGCCGGTCCGCATCAAATTGGTGGGCGGCGTCGGCATCAAGACCGAACCGGTCAGCCTGGAGGAATGGATTCGCGGAGTAGCCGAGGAACTGTGGAATTTTGCAGGCCATCGGGAAGATGCACGGGCCGCGCTGGAAAAATTTCTCTTGCCCTAACCGCCCATCTCATCGCAGACACCCACTGAGGAGGTTCCCGTGCCACACGCGCGCCATCCCGAGAGCACGATCGTCCATATCGGAGCGGGACAAGATCCCGCATACGGGGCGGTCAGCGCCCCCATCTACCAGACCGTAACCTATCAGCACCCCGGATCCGGCTTGGGCCCTTTTGACTATACCCGCACCGTGAATCCCACGCGCAGCGGCTTGGCCCGGGGCCTCGCCGACCTCGAAGCGGCGGCCGGGGCCAGTCTGTTTTCATCGGGCATGGCTGCCATCACGGCTTTGTGCCATCTGTTGGATAAGGAGAGCCATGTGGTCCTTACCGAAGATGTTTACGGCGGCACCTACCGTTTGCTGGTCGATGTGTTTCAACGCTTTGGGTTAAGCTTTTCGTTTGTCGACACGCGCCACCCGGACCGGGTGGTTAAGGCCTTTCGGCCCAACACCCGCCTGTTGTTCGTGGAAACCCCGTCGAACCCGCTGCTGCAGATTACCGACCTGGTCGCCATGCGCGAGATTGCCCATCAGCATGACGCCTGGCTGGCGGTGGATAACACCTTCATGACACCCCTCCGCCAGCGTCCGCTCGACCTCGGCGCAGATTTCAGCATCTACAGCGCCACCAAGTATCTTGCCGGCCACAATGATGTCCTCGCCGGAGCAATCGTAGCGAGCTCAAGCGAGCTGGCCGCCCGCGTCGACGAGCTGGCCAACGCCACCGGCGGGGTACTGGCGCCGTTTGACGCTTGGCTGGTCATGCGCGGGATCAAGACCCTGGCCGCCCGCTTGGATCGTCAGGAAAAAACCGCCCGGCAGCTGGCAACCTTTTTGGCCCAACGCCGGGATGTGGTCCGCGTCTATTACCCCGGTCTGGAAGCATCCGGCGGCCGTGATGCGCATGCCCGCCAAGCCTCGGGGCCCGGCGCCATGCTGTCTTTTCAGCTTCAGTCCGCCGGGCACGTCCCCCGTCTGATGGATGCCCTGCAGGTGATTCTGCCCGCCGTCAGCCTGGGTGGGGTGGAATCGCTCATTACCCATCCGTTTACCGAAACGCATCGGGAATTTCCCGAGCACGAGCGCTATCGGCTGGGAATCGTCCCCGGTCTCCTGCGTTTGTCGGTGGGGCTGGAGCATCCGGGCGATTTGCAAGACGATTTGGCCCAGGCGCTGGATCGCCTCGGGCGATAACCGCCGGCCCATTTCATCGAAGGAGCGTACCCGCCATGCCCGAGCAGTCCGACCAGACTCCCCGCCCGGATCCCGACACCCGCTTCATCCATAGTCCGGCCGATCCGGACGCCGCTTACCACGCGGTCATGCCGCCGGTTTACCGCGCCACCACCTTTCATCAGCCGGACCCTTGGGAATCCGGGGCCTATGATTACGGGCGGTCGGGCAATCCCACCCGTCACGCGTTTGAAGAGGCCATGGCTTCCCTTGAGGGCGGCCAGCGGGGATTGGCCTTCGCCTCCGGCAATGCCGCCCTGACCGCGTTTTTCCTGTTGTTCGGCGCCGGCGACCACCTGGTAGTCACCGAAGACTGCCAAGGCGGCACCCAACGCATTTTGCGCGGCGTCTTTCGGCGATTCGGCCTCTCCGTCACCTATGCCGACACCAGCCGGCTGGACCAAGTGCAGGCCGCAGTTCGTCCCGAGACGCGAGCGATTCTGGTGGAGAATTTTTCTAACCCCTTTCTCTGGGTCACGGATATCCCCGCACTGGCCGACTGGGCCCATGGCCAAGGCTTGTTGCTGGCGGTCGACAACACCTTTGTCACCCCCTATTTGCAAAACCCGCTGAAACTGGGGGCGGACCTGGTCCTGCATTCCGCCACCAAAATGATCAGCGGACATTCGGATTTGACCGGCGGCATTGCGGTCGCCCGCGACCGGGAATTGGCGGCCCGACTCTATTTCATCCAAAACAGCTGCGGGGCCATCCTCTCCCCGGACGACGCCTATCAGGCGCACCGCGGGCTTAAGACCTTGCCGGTGCGCATGCGCCAAGCCGCCGCCAGCGCCCTCGCCTTAGCCGGTCAACTGAGTGACCTGCCCGCCGTGGAAGCGGTCTATTATCCCGGACTGCCTTCCCATCCCGGCCACGCCGTGGCCTGCGCCACCATGCGCGGCTTTGGCCAGATGGTCACTTTTCGCCTGCGCGATCCGGCCTGGATCCCGGACTTGGTGCAGCACCTCCGCTGGGCTCGGGTGGGCGCCGGATTGGGGGGGACCGAAACCATCGTCTCGCTGCCCGAATTGCATTGCCATGCCGCCTTAACCCCGGACGAACGCCGGGCCCGGCACATTACCAGCGACGTCATCCGGGTCTCGGTCGGACTCGAAACCGCGCAAGACATCCTCGACGATCTGCTGGGCGCTATTCGCCGGGCCGCATCCTAAACCGTGTCGCGGGCGCCGGACCGCCTACCGGATCTGGCCAGCGGGCGCGCCTCACCAGTCCCCGTACGCTGGGCACTACCCCTGCCCGGGAGAAAGACGCCGCGGTTGTCCCGCCATAAGCTTGGGCGCCGGGCCAAGAACTGGGGGTCATATCATCCCCGGGCCGGTTGTTTGGGCCGCACCCGAACCGCCCCCCAGGCCAACACCACACCGGTTGCCGCCAGGGTGATGCCCATCGTCCCGGTGGTGACCCGAACAAACCCGGTGACCGAGGTTAGCGGCAAGAGACGGTAAACCCATACCACCAAACCTGCCGCGGAGGTCCCCATCACCACCCATTGTTTTTGTCCGACCGAATACAGCATGGCGATATTGAGAAAGCCAGCCGCGATCATCCCCAGCGTATAATATGGCAGCCACGGCACCACCGCCAAAAATCGGGGCCCTAGAATCACCGCCACCACCCACGGCCCCGCGCGCCAAAACACCACCTCGGCCAGCGCCGCCAACCCCGCATAAATTCCGGCGGTTATCCATAAAAAGCGGTGAGAATGCGCGGGATGCGCAATAATCGAGGTCAACATCACCGTTCCAAAACTGTTAGCGAGAACTTGCACGGTATGCCCGATGGTAGCCAACCCGTTAAACCATCCGGCGGCAACCGGGGGGAGCGCGCTCTTGGAGATCAGGCCGTCGGCCACCGTCATCAGGACGTTGATGGTCCCCACCACTGCAGTGCCAGCCACCACGTTGGCGCGCGACGGTTCTCCGATCTCTGCCACCCGCGACGCCAATCTCCGACTCACCCCCCAGGTTAACCAGGCGGCGATGCCTTCCAGCCATCCCACACCCATCAACCCGAAGTGGATAAAGGCCGCGCCCAGCGCGGCCAACATGCGAAAGCCGGTGTTCAGCACTCCCAGCAATCCCACCCAGACGAACCAACGGGCCCTTTGCACGATGCCCGTATTTGCCGCCAGGGCGAGGCTCGGAACCACTTCCAGCGCGAAAACCGCCATTAGCCTGGGGTTCACGTGCAAGATCGCCGCGATGGGCTGCCGGCCCGCCCAAAGTCCGACCCAGAGTCCGATTCCCATCGCCCAGAGCCCCATCGCTTCGCCCCGACTGGTTGCGGCACGGCGGCCAAGCCGCGTGTACAGCAAAGTCACCACCGCGCCGGGCAGCGCCAGCAGTGCCGCAACATTGAGAAACGCGGTCAAGTCGCCATAGTCGCCTGGCCCGAGCACATGCGCCAGCACCACGTGATAGGCATAGTTCACCACCCCGATTACGATGGAGGCCAGTCCAAATACCACGTTATTCCGCCAAAATTCCCGATTGTTTGACACCGGCGCCCCCTCCTCTTTCAGTCTCCCTTGGGGAGGCGCAAAAAATGAGCCCAGGCCGACACCCGAACGGCCTGAGCTCGCCTTTATTTATACGTGGTTCATTCAAAATAGTCTACTGGTCCATCGTTTCGACACTCCGTGCACATTTTCCTATGTCCTCGTTAGTCGTCTTACGTCTAACGTTGTCAGCGGCCCGCCTCGTCCAACTCCATCGCACGGTTAAGGCGCCCCCCCGCTGACGACCGCGTCCAAGCAAGGCCCAGGCCGTGATCGCCACCCCAAGCCGCCGACCCGGCACCAACCGGGCGCGGCATAACGCGCCGGGTCCCGGAAAAGCCCTGCGGGGAAACCGGGCCAGAGCCGCCAGGCCACCGCCGGATGCTGCCGCTTGCGGCGACAGCTCCCCCTCTGCCGAAATTCGCCTTGCTACCACCCCGGCCGGGTCGCCAGGCGAGGCCCGGGTTCCCGCCGACGCTGCCTTCTGCTACAATGTGGATGGAGCAAGCAATGGGTCTCGTTGGTCATGGTGTTGACCAGAACGTCATCGAAATGCCGGCGGAAATCCGGGCTAATAACACCTACGCATCGCGGGAGGTGTTTTGTTTTGCGCCAGCGCCGGGCTGCGGGTGAGGTGACTCGCCTCATCCGCAGGCCGCGCGGGGCGATGGTGGGCCTGACGGTCATTCACCGCCGCGCCAGCCGTGGGGTGGGACTGCCGGCACCCGGCGGCTCCGCGGGTGCGAAAAGCCCGCAGACTTGGGCGGCACCACCCGCCTTTTCAACATCTTGGCCCGGAAGTCGCGATGAGCGCCGGCACCGCGCCGGTGGGGCCGGTGCCATCGCGGCGGGGCGTGGGAGGTCTCGCTCGTGACATTTTGCAGCCTGTTGTTTCCCAACCCGGAGCAGCGTCCCTCCATCGAACCGCGGGACACGCCCGTCTTTTGGGGGGACTTGCATTTGGATCAGATTATCGACGCCATCACCGCCGACAAGGCCGAATACGATTTGCAGCCATTTTTTCGCACGCCCTTGCATGACCTCGACACCATCCAATATCGCCAGGAAATCATGCGGGACCTGGCAATCCCCGCCCTTTTCGAGCGCATCCAGGCTTTTGCGAAGCAAATGCGCGCCATGCGCGAACACCGCGCGCAAGCTGACAAACTGTACTACCCGCGTCAAAAAGCGGCCTGGTTTCTGGATGCGGCCGCCATTTATTGTCAGGGCGTCACGCGCCTGGCGGCGGACTTGGCCGCAGGCGGGTTCACCGCACGCGGATTGTGCGACTTTCGCGATTATCTGACGCGCTATGTCCAAACCGACCGCTTCACCGCCTTTTGTCAGGAGACCCAACAGGTTCTGGACGAGCTGGCCAGCGTGCGCTACCGCCTGCACATCAAAGGACAACGCATTGCGGTGCACGCTTTCACCGCGGACCACGATTACAGCGCCGACGTGCAGGAAACCTTCGCGAAATTCAGGCAGGGAGCGGTCAAACAATACGACGTGAGATTTCCCGACGAAGCGGACATGAACCATGTGGAGGCGGAGGTGCTGGAGATGGTCGCAAGGCTCTATCCGGACGTGTTTTCTCACTTGGAGACCTATCACGCGACCCGTCAGGACTATCTGGATGAAACGGTTGGCGCGTTTGATCGGGAAATCCAGTTCTATCTTGCTGTGCGCGAATATGTCACCCGATTTGAACGGGAGGGATTGCCCTTTTGCTATCCGCAGGTCTCCCCTAGCAAGGACATTTACGCCGATGAGACATTTGACGCGGCGCTGGCGCATAAATTGCTCACCACCCGCGCGCCGGTGGTGCGTAATGATTTTTCCCTCACCGAGCCCGAACGCATTCTAGTCGTTTCCGGGCCCAACCAGGGCGGGAAAACCACCTTCGCCCGCATGTTCGGACAACTGCATTACTTGGCCCGTCTCGGCTGTCCGGTGCCCGGCACCAGGGCTCGCCTTTTCCTCTGCGATCAGGTGTTGACGCACTTTGAAAAGGAAGAGACTCTGGAGAATCTCCGCGGCAAACTGCAGGACGACCTGATCCGGATTCATCAGATTCTCTCGCAGGCCACCCCCCGCAGCATTGTCATCATGAACGAAATTTTTACCTCCACCACCTTAGAAGACGCGATTTACTTGAGCAAGCAGGTCATGGCGCAAATAAGCCGCCTGGATTTGCTCAGCGTCTGGGTCACCTTCATCGATGAACTGGCGTCGTTCAACGAGAAGACCGTCAGCCTGGTCAGCACGGTGGTACCCGAACAACCCGCCGTGCGCACCTACCGAATTGTGCGGCGGCCGGCGGATGGTCTGTCGTACGCCCTGTCCATTGCCGAAAAACACCACGTCACCTATGCGTGGCTAAAGGAGCGGATACGGTGAAGGCGTATCTCATGTATCCCGAGCGGGACTTCGACCTGGGCGCCACACTGCCGCCCAATGCCTCTCTCCTGACCCAAGACCTGGAATTGGCCACGCTCTGGGACGCCATGGCAGATGGGGACGCATTTCTCCGGGAAGTGGCCCGGCACGCGGTGCTGGACGGGGTTAGCGATCTGGACACCATCCGCTATCGGCAACATATTCTGGCCGATTGCCTGAACAATCCGTCGGTGGTGCGAGAGCTCTACGCGCTGGCGACCGCGGCGATTGACGGCGAGAAAAGGAATTACTGGGGTCTTTTCAGCCACTATCCCAGCACCATCCTGCATCGGTCGATCGCAGTGCTCAAGATGTTCGCCGACATGCTGACCCAACTCACCCAGATCGCGGAACATCACGCCCAGCAATTTGAGTCTGAGGGCTTTACGCGGTTTTTTGCGATGGTTGCCCGAGAATTGGGGACGGAATACCTCGCCCGCATCCACCACCATCTCCGCGACCTGCAATTTCGGGACGGGCTCTGGATGAGTGCGTCGTTGGGAAAGGGCAACAAGGGGACCCATTACATTCTGCACCGCCCGCCCACGGCGAAACAGCCCCGTTGGATCAAGCGGCTGGCAGCCCAACATCCGCCGGTGTACAGCTATGTGGTCGCCGACCGCGACGAAACCGGCGCCAAGGCCCTGTCCGAATTGCGGGATCGCGGGATCAACCGGGTGGCTAACGCGTTGGCTCAGTCCACCGATCACATTCTGAGTTTCTTTACCCTGTTGCGCACCGAATTGGCCTTTTACGTGGGTTGCTTAAATCTCCATGAAACCCTGGGCAAAAAGGGCGAGCCGTTGGCGTTTCCCCACCCGGCGGCGTCCGAGCAACGCCGATTGGATTTTCGGGGGTTGTACGATGTCTGTTTGGCGTTGCGCCTGGATCATCGCGTCGTGGGCAATACGGTGGCGGCAGACGGCAAAGACCTCATCTTCGTCACCGGCGCCAACCAGGGCGGCAAGTCGACTTTTTTACGGAGCATCGGGCTAGCTCAACTGATGATGCAGTGCGGCATGTTTGTGGCAGCTGAGGCTTTTTCGGCCAATGTCAGCGAGCACCTGTTTACCCACTACAAACGGGAAGAAGACCGGGCCATGAATAGCGGCAAACTGGATGAAGAGGTCGGCCGCATGAGCGACATCGCCGACCAGGTCACCGCTCATTCGTTGGTGCTGTTCAATGAATCATTTGCCGCCACCAACGAACGGGAAGGTTCGGAAATTGCCCGGCAGATCGTCAGTGCCTTACTGGAAAAACACATCAAGGTGGTCTTTGTCACCCATTTGTATGAGTTGGCGCGCGGGTTTCACGACAAACACCTGGCCAACGCCTTGTTTCTCCGGGCGCAAAGGCAAGCCGACGGCGGACGGACGTTTACCCTTCACGAAGGGAAGCCCTTAAACACGAGTCATGGCGACGATTTGTACCGGCAGATTTTCAAAACCGTTTGACGCCTGCCGAGCAGGGTTGCCGGGACCCCATCAGGAAATGTGGCGCCCGGCATCGGCCGTCGAGCCTAACCGGACCTGGCCACTCTCCGCGCAGGGTTCTCCTCCTCTCCGCGAGGGTCCGCATCGCAACGGGCAAACCATGGGACAACACCCTCGATGCCCTCGGCAGGCTGGGGCGCGATCATGGGCGTTGGCTTGGCGGGGCTTCCGGATGGCCCGCCACTGGCGACGAGCGCGCGTGCTCCAATCCAATCCCGGTTCTGCCGTTTAACCTATGTATGGGAGTGTTTGTCGTTACTATGCTGCGCCAATACAGACAAATCTGCCGGTCATCTTGGTTCTGAAGAGGGCCCGGATGGGTCAAGGTGTTGTCGGAGATTGTCGATGGGTTTCGATTGACTGCGTGTCCAAACACTTGTATCTTCTGCATTGAGGAGCAATACGCCCACCTTGACGAGCCAAGGGCCTACGTACAAGTGCCTGCTTGATGGCATCACGCGCGAGGGGCAGGAATCGGCGCGGGAGCACTGGAGTGATCGGGGATGCCTATCACGTACTCGGATACCCAAATTGCAGGTTTAATGCAGGAGTTATAACCTAGCTTGCCTACCTATGCCTAAAGGTGTCTATTATAGGTCATGAAACGCACATTAACCAGTCATGAGGTGGCTCGCCTGCTCGGGGTGAACATCAAGACCATTCAACGGTGGGATCGCGAGGGCCGACTTAAACCTGCCGGTCGGACGGCCACGGGTCGCCGTTACTATACTGAAGATCAAATTCTGGCCTTCCGACATCAGCGGCCTGCCACGACGGGTCCTCGTAAGATCGTGGCCTATTGCCGGGTCAGCAGCCAGAGTCAGCGGCCCGATTTGAAAAACCAGCGGCTCGCGTTGGAACAGTTCTGTACCGCCCGCGGACTCGCCAATGTGGAGTTCCTCGAAGAGATTGGCGGGGGGATGAATTTTGGTCGCAAGCGGTTTTTGGCATTGATGGATGCGGTAGAGGCGGGAGAGGTAAGCGCTTTGATGCTGGCGCATAAAGATCGTTTGACTCGGTTCGGTTACGAATGGTTCGAGCGATTCTGCCAGCAACACGGGTGCGAAATTCTGGTCCTCAATCAAGAGCATTTGTCACCCGAGCAGGAACTCGTCCAAGACTTACTCACCATTACGCATGTCTTCTCTGCCCGGTTGTACGGATTGCGGAACTATCGCAAAAGCTTAAAGGAGGCTATCCATGCCGACGTTAGCGCACAAGATTCGACTCGATCCGACGCCGGATCAGATCCAGTACTTTAAGCAAGCGTCCGGGACTGCCCGATTTGTGTGGAATTGGGCGCTGGATGAGTGGAATCGCCGTTATGCTGCCGGGCAGAAGCCCCAGGCCCCTGCCCTGAAGAAGCAATTTAATGCCCTGAAGTATCAGCAGTTTCCGTGGTTACGGAACATTCATCGGGACGCCCATGCCCAACCGTTTGCCGACTTAGCCGATGCGTGGCTGCGATTCTTCACGGGGCAAAATGATCGTCCAGTGTTTAAGAAAAAAGGGGAAACCTCCGACAGCTTCTATGTGGCGAACGATAAGTTTCAGGTGGCAGATCGCCGCGTGAAACTGCCGAAAATCGGCTGGGTGCGCTTGCGGGAATCGCTCCGATTCCCCGGCAAAATCTTGGGGGCTCGGGTCGTCCGTGACGCCGATCAGTGGTTTTTGTCGGTGCCAGTGTCCGTACCCGATTCTATCTATTACCGGACCCGCACGGGTCAGGGTGTTGAAGGGGTGGATGTCGGTGTCAAGACGTTTGCCACCCTTTCCACAGGGAAAAAGATCGTAGGACCGAAAGCCCACCGCCGCGCTTTGCGCCGCTTAAAAATACGGCAGCGGGCCATCACTCGCAAGATGCAAGCCGCAAAAACCCCAATCGGATTGGCTCCGCAGGATCCGCTCCCTCAAGGAATTCGGCTACCGCGCAGCCGGAATTGGGATAAGGCCAAAAACCATGTGGCCCGGACCCATCTTCGCATTGCCCATCTTCGCCAAGACTTCTTGCACAAAACGTCCACCCGGCTCTGTCGCGAAAACCAAGCGGTGGGGATCGAGACGTTATCGGTCAAAGGGATGATGGCGAATCATCGGTTGGCACGGAGCATTGCCGACCAGGGGTTTGGCCAGTTCTATGCTTTATGGCAATACAAAGCGGATCGGTATGGAACGCAATTGATCGAAGCCGACCGCTGGTTTCCCAGCAGTAAACTCTGCTCAACACCCGGCTGCGGCTATCTCAAGAAAGATCTCACCTTAAAAGATCGTTCGTGGACATGCCCGGGGTGCGGGGTCACACACGACCGGGATGTCAACGCTGCGATCAATCTTAAAGGGCTGGCCACCCCAACGGCCCTACCTGTGGCGACGCGGCCCGTAAGGACCGCGACGGTGCCGGAACACCCCGACATCGGCGGGAAAGTCACGCCTGCCAGACACGAAGCCACACCCGAGAGCTTGCTCTCGGCTTCGGGGCAGGAAGAAGTCGGGGCGCACCATTGCGCACCGATTTTATAGCAGAAGAATTCGTTACGCTTCTGGACGGGCGTGCGCGCATCTGGATAGGCATGCAGCAGCGGGTTTATCTGGAAAATCGTCTGGCCGTGTTGCTGGCGGCCGCGACCCCGCCGTTACATTCACGTGAAGGGAGACCGATGAGCGCGATGACCCTGCCTGACGACTCTTTGCAACACCTGTTTGAATGGATCGAACACAGCGAACGTTTAGTAGATCACGATTCCCTCAACCTTTACGCTGGAACCAACCGCCAGAGCCCAGCCGTGCGGCGAGCCACGGCCTCGACGCTTAACGCGCGGCCGAGCCTGGGCAATCCCGGCGACAAGTATGAGACCGGCCTCGCTTACAGCGATCGGATTGAAGAGTGGGTCGAACGGCATTTGTGTGCGCTGTTTGGTGCGCATCGGGTGGAATACCGGGTATTAAGCGGTTCGTTGGCCAACCTGTACGCCTATCTGGCCACTACTCGGCCGGGCGATACGGTGTACGCGATGCCGGAGCACGCAGCGGGCCATGCCACCCACCATCAGGTGGGCGCGGCTGGTCTTTTGGGTTTAACGGTGCTCCCCATCCCGTGCCGTCCCGGCACGCACCTGATCGACTGGGACACGTGGCAAACCCAGCTGCCGGCCGTTCGGCCCAGCCTGATCATTCTCGGAACCAGTCTTCCGTTGCTTCCGGTTGATATTGGCCGTGCGCATGAGCTGGCACAGGTGGTCGGGGCGCGGGTGATGTACGATGCCGCCCACGTGGCGGGCCTGGTGGCGGTGGGGCGCTTTCAGCGTCCCCTGGTTGAGGGCGCTGACTTGTTAACGATGTCGACCTACAAGACGTTTGGCGGTCCCGCCGGCGGATTGGTCGCCACCCGCGACGAAGACCTGGCTCATCGGCTGGACGCCATCGCCTACCCCGGGCTGACCGCTAATTTTGACATGGCGCGGATAGCGGGGTTGGCGGTGGCGGCATTGGAACTCGAGACGTTTGGCGAGGCGTATGCCGAGCAATGTTTAAGAAATGCCCAACAACTGGTCGCTGAGATCGTACGTCTGGGGATTCCGGTTTGGCGGCCTGATGGCGAGCAGGCTACCAACTCCCATTTAGTCGCGGTTGAGGCGCTGCGGTGGGGCGGAGGGACCCGTGCGGCGCGAATGGCCGAAGCCAGCCAGGTGCTCTTTAGCGGGATCCCGCTGCCGCTGGCACCGATCGCCGGTGATTACAATGGAATCAGGTTTGGGGTCCAGGAAATTACGCGGCTTGGAATGCGTGAACACGATATGCCGGTGGTCGCAAGATTTATCGATCTGGCGCTAAATGCCCCCGACCGCGGCGAAAACACCCGCCGAGAAGTCGCCGAATTTCGGCGCGACTTTCAGACCATCCATTTCGGATTTGCCGGCGCCGGCTAGCGAACCGTGCAGGCAACGAGGGATCCCGGCACGGTGACCACCGCGATCGCCGCGCCGGGGTGCGAGCACCCGCGGTCCGTGCCGATGCGCCGCCACCATGCATGCCGCCAAAGTTCGACCGGGTGGTCAAACCCCGGTGCCGTGGCGAAGCGCACCTCGTGCGCTTCGCGGATGACTTCGTGGTGCTCTTTGAGGATGCGGGGGACGCCCAACGATTCGCGCAGGCCCTGCCGCA
>JAJZZA010000111.1 GCA_021797825.1 Bacillota bacterium
CCACACTCTCGGTGGCCGCCGGAACTTCCGAGTTGCCCAGTTTGGTCTTGGTTTGCCCTTCGAACTGCGGTTCGGGCAGCTTGACCGACAGAATCACCGTCAGTCCCTCGCGGACATCCTCCCCGGACAGATTGGCGTCGGCATCCTTGATAAGGCCCAGTTTTCGGCCAAAATCATTGCTCACCCGCGTCAGCGCCGCCTTAAAACCCGCTTCGTGGGTGCCGCCCTCCAAGGTCCGGATGGTATTGGCAAAGGTTAACATCGTCTCGGTGTAGCTGTCGTTGTACTGCAGGGCGACATCGATTCCGATCCCGTCTTTTTGTGAGGAAAAGGCAATCGGGTGAGGGTGAACCACTTCCCGCGTCATGTTTAAATACTCGACAAAAGACACGACCCCGCCTTGATATTGATATCGCACATGGCGGCCGGTGGCTTCCTCCAGCAGAGAAAGATAGACCCCCGCATTTAAGAAGGCCTGTTCGCGCAAGCGTGTGGCCAGGGTATCGAAGGAAAATTCCACCTCTTCGAAAATCTCGGCATCCGGTCGAAAGGTCAATTCGAATCCGGTGTCGGCGGCATTGCCCACCCGCGCGATCCGGTCGACCGGCTTGCCCTTAGCATAGTGCTGAACATACAGGCCGCCGCCGAACCGGCTCCTGGCTTCCAGCTCGGATGACAGGGCGTTCACCACGGACATCCCTACCCCGTGCAGTCCGCCAGACACTTTGTATCCCCCGCCGCCGAATTTTCCCCCGGCATGGAGCATGGTCAAGACCACTTCCAAGGTGGGAATGCCCACTTTCGGATGGATCCCGGTGGGGATTCCGCGTCCGTTGTCGCGCACGCCGACGCGGCCGTCTTTGAACAGGGTCACCTCGATTCGGTCGCAGACTCCGGCCAGCGCCTCATCGATGGAGTTGTCGATAATTTCGTAGACTAAATGATGCAAACCGCGGGCGGTGGTCGAACCGATGTACATCCCTGGTCGTTTGCGTACCGCTTCCAGGCCTTCCAAAACCTGAATTTGGTTCTCGTTATATTCGGGACGTTTTCCGTCCGCCATAACCGGGTGGACCCCCTTAGACGCGCGAATGAGACCCGGGCGGGTCCGCTACGCTTTAGTATAACATAGCCCGTAGGGGTTATTCGAATGCGGGCCCCCGCCGTTCAACACGCCGGAGCAAAGTTTGCGCCGTGATGTTGGAGAGGTAGATCTTGTCATCCGTCAGAATGACGGTTTTGGCCTCGCGCAGGTCGCCGACCACCTTTTTGTCAACCCGGCGCTGATGATAAAGATACCGCAGGTCCGGTGAGGTTTCGAGCAGATCCCGACTGAACAGCCCAATGATGAGGCGTTCCGGAACCAACAAATCATGGCCAATGTGAAGGTACATCCCTGAGACTTCCTCTCCTCGCAGACTGCCAGCCCTAGCGCGGGCGGTAGTCTAGCCCGCAAATGGCACACAGCAAATAGGTTCGCAGCGTCGGGCTCTGGCAACGGGCGCACCGGTGATAGGCGCTCTGCAGCCATACCCTAGACGCTTCGATATATTGTAACCGAACGTTGTCCAGCAATACCGGAAGACGGGTTTCCTGGGCGTGCGCACGAACCGCGCGCACGGCCCGTTCCTGTCGAACCGGACTCGCCTCGGCGTCCCGAAAAGCGCGCAGGCTGACGCGCACGGTAATCTCTTGGGGAATCTCCATTCCCGCCGGCAACCGCTGTCGCAGCGCCTGCAGAATGGCGGGTTTCAGATAGGTCAGTTCCTGCGCCCAAACCGGCGAGGAAACCGCCAGCATGAGGCGCCCTTGTTGGTAGCCGAGGATGCGGCTATGGTTCGCCACCGGCTGTCCCACCACCTCGGCCCAAAATATCTGGATATTGTGCAACAGACGGGCCGGTTGCCAGGGATAGTCGCGGACCATTTGGTTCAAAATGGCCCGGAGTTCAATGGACGCGGGTTGCCTCGCCATAACCGCAACTCCCCTTCCGCGACCTCAAACACCGCGGGATTCAGTACGCCAAAATCACGGGGTTCCGT
This sequence comes from Bacillota bacterium, assembly GCA_021797825.1. Taxonomy (GTDB): domain Bacteria; phylum Bacillota; class Sulfobacillia; order Sulfobacillales; family Sulfobacillaceae; genus JAJZZA01. Next base: position 2,043 of record JAJZZA010000111.1, read on the forward strand.
GTCCGTCACGATGGTCTGCGCCTCGTCCGCCGCGACTTGACGGAGCACCGCCGCGCGGCGGATTCCGTCCAATTCCGACAAGACGTCGTCGAGCATGACCAACGGAACCGTCCCGGTCTCAGCCTTTAGCCAAAGGTATGTCGCCAGTTTAATGGCTAGCGCCAAGGTTCGCTGCTGGCCTTGCGAACCGGCGGTGACAATGCTCCGGCCATTTACGGTAAATTGTATATCATCGCGATGCGGCCCGACCAGAGTCATCTGCCGGACTTTTTCGTCGCCCCGACGGGCGGCCAGAGCCTCCCGATACCGCATCGGCGACTCGATACGGGTCGGATTGCCCCCGGTAACATAGCTCGCGGACACCGCTTCCGACCCCGCGACAGCGTGGTAGATGGTCTGACAGCTAGGCAGCAATTGGTCAAACACCTCGTACCGCCGGCTCCAGACGTATTCGCCTTCGCGAACTATCGCAGGCAGAAAGTCGTCCGCCAAATCGCGCAAGCCGCCTTCCTTTAGCGCTCGGTTGCGCTGCAGCACAGCGCGCTGGAACGCTTCCAATGAGCGGGCGTAGCGGCGGTCAACCCCACTCAGCAAGTGGTCTAGCAAATGGCGGCGGGCTGACGGCGCCCCCCGCGCCAACTCCAAATCATCCGGGGAAAACACCACCACAGGAACGATCGGGCCCTGACGCCGGCGCCGCGTCTGACCATCATACATGTACGACCAGGTGATATCGCGTTGACCCAGACGCCCCGCGGCCGTCAACACCACCGGGGCGGGCGGACCGGGATCTGCCAAATAGTCGCGGTCGCGCCGGGTCCGAAACGATTGCCCCTGAAGCAGAACGTGCACCGCTTCCAAGATGTTGGTCTTGCCGTGTCCGTTTTGACCCACCAACAGGGTCAAGGAGGCGGATGGTTCCAGCGACACCTCCCGAAGATTGCGAAAGCCTCGGATTCCCACTCGTTGGAGTTGCACGATTAGACCAATTGCCGCAACGGTAAGACGACATGCCAATAGTTCGAGGAGCCTGAGGTCTCACGAAATCTGGCAGGCGATTGAATTCCCGAAAACTCCAGCAACACATCCTCTCCCTCCAAAGCCCGCAAGCCGTCGAGCAAATAGTTCGGGTTGAACAAGAGTTCCATATCGGGGCCATGGCTGTCGCAATCCACCGATTCATAAGACTGGCCGACCTCCGCGGACGTCGCCGACAGATCCAAAGAGCCGGCGCGATGCACCACCCGGATGGCCGCCGCGCGCTCTCTGGACGCGATCAGGTTGACGCGTTCTAATGCCCCTCGCAATTCAGCTGTCGCGACCCGGCCGCTGACACTGTATTCTTGCGGAATGACGCGCTGATAGTCGGGGTACTGTCCGTCCAGCAAACGCGAGGTAATATCTCCGTCCTCTGTGCTGACCTTCACCAACGTGTCGGTCAAGCGAAAGGTGATGGGCTGGATGGAGCCGGCCAACCGAGCCGCCTCGACCATAAATTTGGCGGGAATAATCACCTCAAAAACCGACTCGCGATTCTGGGGCACGGGCACCCAGGTCTGCGACAGGCGGCTGCCGTCGGTTGACGCCAAGAGCAAACGCCCCGATCCCAAGCGTCCGTAGACTCCACGCAGCAAAGGACGGGTTTCGTCTTTGGCACAGGCAAACAACAGTTGACGGCTAAACGTCGGAAGGGATCCACCCGGCAGGATCACTTCATGCGCGGCACTCTCCAACGATGGAAATTCCGGCAGCCGCTCCTGACCGAAACCATTGAGGATGGCACGGTTTTTCCCGTAGCGAATGGTGGTCTTGCCGTCACTGGCGGAGTCCACTTCAAGGGTTGCGGTCGGAAGCCGGTGAACCAGATCGGTAATCAGGTTGGCGGTGAGGACCACATGGCCAGGCCGCTCAACTTGCGCAGGAAATGCTGTCGTCATCACCGTAAACAGGTCGGTGGCCGTCACTCTCACCTGGTTAAGGTCCGCCTCAATTTGGACGCCCGAGAGAATCGGCATATTGTTTTGGGGCGCGATGACGCGGGTGGTCATCGCAAGCGCCCGACTGAATTGTTCTTGGGTCGCGAAAAAACGCATGCGCTCGCCTCATCTTTCTAAAGGATCTATTGAACTCATCGTCATAATAAGAACTGGGGATACGGTGGGTAACCCTGTAAAACCCTGTCTGCTTATAGCGTTCGGGCTGAGCATATGTTCGGGATAACTTTAGGGGTTATCCAGAAGGAATCACAATGGGTGGTTGTGAGCGTCGAACGGTGTGTATAAAGCAACAGTTTTCCCCACCCTTCGCAGAGGTTGTCCCCGGGTTATCCACGACGGCTGTTACCGAGACCGGATGCGTTTCATGAGATCGCTGATGGTTTGGTTCAAAATCGGGTCGGCTGATTTGTCTTGGGAAATCTTTTCGCAGCCGTGCATCACCGTCGTGTGGTCACGGCCGCCAAATTCCTCCCCGATTTTAGGTAGACTGGCATCGGTCAGTTCGCGTGCGATATACATGGCGATTTGACGGGGATAAGAGACGGCCCGGGTGCGTTTCTTGGCTTTGAACTCGTCTACCCGCAGGTCGTAATGGCGTGCCACTTCTTCTTGGATGAGACGAATCGTTATCGGCTTGGGCCGCGATTGCGGGATCACGTCCTTTAGGGCTTCCAACGCCAGTTCGGGGGTCAATGGCTGGCGGGTGATGGAACCGAACGCCATCACGCGAATCAAGGCCCCTTCGAGCTCACGAATGTTGGTGTCGATGCGGCTGGCGATAAATTGCAAAACCGAATCGGGAACAGAAAGGTTTTCCATGCGCGCCTTTTTATCCAAAATCGCAATGCGCGTCTCGGTGTCGGGTGGCTGGATATCGGTAATCAAACCCCACTCGAACCGCGAGCGCAAGCGTTCTTCCAGGGTCGGGATATCTTTAGGCGGGCGATCGCTGGAAATGACAATTTGCTTATGAGCGCCATGCAAGGCTTCAAAAGTGTGAAAAAATTCCTCTTGCGTCCTTTCCTTGCCCGCCACGAATTGGATATCGTCAATTAATAGCACGTCAATGCTGCGGTACCGCTCGCGAAAACGCACCATTCTATCATCGCGAATCGCGTTAATCAGCTCGTTGGTAAAATTTTCGGCTGACACATAGAGCACCCGCGCATGGGGCATGGCTTCCAGCACCTTGTGGCCGATGGCGTGCATAAGGTGGGTTTTTCCTAATCCGACTCCCCCATACAGGAAAAGCGGGTTGTAGGCGCGCGCGGGCATTTCGGCGACCGCCATGCAAGCGGCGTGGGCGAAGCGATTGCTGCTGCCGACGACAAATGCTTCGAACCGGTACTTGATGTTAAGCCGCGAAGCATAATCGGGGGTAACCGGGGGTTGGACAGCCGCTGACGACTTAACATGTTTGGCCACCGATTCCCCGTCTCGGGTTCGAAAATGGCGGGCTGCGGGCTCGACGGCGACGGCCAGCCGAACATCGATGGGGCGGCCGGCGACCTTGGCGACAACATCCTGCAACAGACCGCTGTAGCGAGTGGCAACAATTTGACGGATGAACTCGGTGGGAACGGTAAGTTCCAACCGGGTGTCCTCTAGGGATTTGGGAATAACCGAACGGACCCACGTTTCATAGCTAGGGGTCGACAGCTCCATTTGAAGCCGTTCAGTCACATCAGCCCACAACGCATCCAGGCCGACATCGAGCATCGAAAGATTCCCCCTGTTTGGACCTTGACTGTGCACACATACTCCACAAGGTTATCCACAATCTGTTGATATCGAAGCTAAAAATAATGATTCCTCCGGGCGATCCTGCGGAGGTGGCGAGGTTAATAATAGCAAATCCGGACCACCTGCTCAACGAATTCGCCATGATTCCTGGTGTTGTCTTGAGTTTTTTTGTCGAGGGCTGCCTGCTTGGCGATTGCAGGCGGCTTCGCGGAAATTGTTATGATGTGGTGGCAATGCGGCAGGTGCGCGGAGGAGATTTGTGGTATTGCGACATGGGGTGCGGCGGCTTGGCGCGGGTGCCGGTTCAGGCCCGGTGGGGTCGGCGGGTAGGACGCCTGCCCAGTCGACAGAAGCTGGCCCCAACCTGGGCGGGCGCATTATTATACGGGATGGCGGGGACGGGATTTTGCCTGGCGAGCGGGCGCAGCGACGGGCCATCCAATCGGCATTGTTCACGATAACCTGGGCGGATTCCGGCGGGTTGTCGGCTTTCTTGATTTTTGGCCACGAGTAGACTATAATGGGCTACGATTTGCGTGCGAGCATCGGGGGTGACAAGTGTGAAACGAACCTTTCAACCCAACCGACGGCACCGGGCCCGGGTGCATGGGTTTCGTCGGCGGATGGCAACGCGTGCGGGACGGGCAGTTCTTAGCCGAAGGCGACAAAAGGGACGCAAGCGCATTGCAGTTTAGACCATGCGATATGTGGGGCTAAAACGCCGGGCAGATTTCGGCAGGGTATTTAAGCAAGGCCAGACCTACGGGGACCGGTATCTGGTCCTTTTCGTTCTGTATACGGGGGGAGCCGGGTCACGGGTTGGGTTCGCCGCCCAGCGCAATGCGGGCACGGCAGTCAAGCGCAATCGGATTCGGCGGCGGTTGCGAAGTGTGTATAGAGAGTTTGCGGTGCAGGTTGATTGTCAGCACGACATTGTCATTTTGGGAAAACGGACCGTGTTGGATGTGGCGTGGCCAAGATTGGTGCATTCCCTGGAACGGTTGTTGCGAAAGTCAGGATGTTTGGGAGGAACGCGCGCCGGGGGCGGGTGAATCCGGGTTCGCTTTAGGGATCAGAGGGGTCGGACGTTATGAAAGGGCTTGCGGTGGGGTTGATCCGGGGATACCAGCGTTTTATCTCGCCGTGGACGCCTCCGTCCTGCCGGTATCTTCCGACATGTTCGCAGTATACCGTAGAGGCTATTCTGAAATATGGCGTGCTACGGGGGGGATGGTTGGGGATGCGCCGAATACTTCGGTGTCATCCGTTGCATGAAGGTGGATACGACCCAGTCCCGTGAGGAGGAAGTATGGGTATTTGGAGCGGATTTCTTGCCATATTGAAATCCATCTTTGTGGTGTTTACAGGGTGGACGGGCGGCAACTACGTGTTTGGGATCGTCCTCCTGACGCTGCTGGTGCGGGTTGTCTTGTTGCCGCTGGGGCTGGCTCAGGCTCGGTCCATGCAAAAAATGGCTCGTCTGGGACCCAAGCAACGCGAGTTGAAAGAGCGGCACAAGGGCAATCCGCAGCAATTGCAAAAAGAGATCGCGCAGCTGTTTAAGGACGAAGGGGTTAACCCGGCCGCCGGGTGCCTTCCGCTGTTCTTGCAGATCCCGGTGATGTACGGGCTGTTCGACGTTCTGCGTAATTACCATTATTTGCCGCACCACGGGTTTTTGGTGTGGCAAAATCTGGCTATACCAGACCCAACGTATATTTTGCCGGTGTTGGTGGCCGGCAGTACGTTCTTCATGCAACGACAGGCCATGGCCATGACGCCGCCTCAACCTGGTATGGAGTCGAGTCAAAAAATGATGCTGTGGATGATGCCACTGGTGTTTGGCTTCGTCGCTTCGCGGTTTCCAGCCGGATTGTCGATTTATTATGTTATTTCGAACCTGTTTCAGGTGCTGCAGACGACCCTGCTGTTGCGCCGCCCGTTGGGCGGTGCCCCCGGAGGAGCGCCGGCGACCCGTTAAGCCGTGGGAAAAACCGCGCGAATGCGCGGTTTTTGTCTTTGCGGCGGGATATCGAACCAAAGGACGGACGCCATGAACGCGGATATGGATAAATGGAAGCTGGATGACGGCCAGGTGGGGCTGTTGCAGCGATACGTCAGGGCGGTTGCCGGGTGGCCCGGCAACTTGACGTCATTCAATCAGGAACAGATTTGGACGCGGGGCATAGAGGAGTCGTTGGCGATTTTGGACGCGGTGCCGGATGAGGACCAGCCGGCGGTCGATATTGGCAGTGGCGCGGGATTCCCGGGGCTGGTGCTGGCGATTGCCCGGCCGGGGTGGTCGTGGACGCTGATTGAAAGCCGTCTTCGCCGGGCGGATTTTTTACTGAGCGTGGTGGATGGGTTGGGATTGCAAAACGTCCGCGTTATTCAGGGTCGCGCGGAAGAGTGGATTCAAGCGGATCCCGCACGGCGGGAATGTGCGCAAACGGTCACGGCGCGGGCGGTGGCTCCGTTGAGAAAGGTCTTGGAGTTGGGATTGCCCTTTGTGCGTCGCGGGGGGCGTCTGGTGATTCCGACGGGTCGCGGGGGGCTGGGTCAGGTTGCGGAGTTGCGGGCGTGGGCGGCGGAACTGGGGGGTTCGATGCTGGTGCGGGCCGGGGGAACATCGCGTGATGCAGGCGGCGTGCTGGTGGTGGTTGATAAAGTCGGCGTGACCAATCGGCGGTTTCCGCGGATTGGCAAGGCGCTGGGCCGCTAAGCGAAAGCTCAGCGGAGGTGGCTAGTACACAATGGCGTTAATGGGTAATCATGCAAAGGATTACACTTTGAGCAATTTTCCATCAAACGTCCATCGAAATGGTTTAGCGAAATGTTTGTTGTAGTACACCATGAATTG
>JAJZZA010000112.1 GCA_021797825.1 Bacillota bacterium
GATCGGGTATCGACGCAAAAATTTTATGGCCTGGGCGAGAGCCGGGACCTGTTTGCTCATGTGCTTAGCCGGTTGGGCACTCCGCATATGGCGATCACGCTGGAGGGCACAGTGTCCGGCCCCAGGGGCCCGGCGGAGCGCGCGGCATTGGTGCGGGAGGCGTTTAACGCCGTGGGGGCAACCCGGGTCGATGGCATCAGCACCGCCCACTATCTCGCGGATGCCGGCTACACCCCGGCGATTGCCCAAGCCGATCAACTGGCGGGCCAACCCGTCAATATCCAGGTGGTTGTCACCTACAACACCTACTTGCACCGCACGCAGATCGACATAGGGTCGCCGCTGGTTACAGTGACGTACTGAACGGGGGAGGCCAGGTCTACCATGGCAGGAACTGGGCATACTGGCAGCAAGAGGATGCCTATCGCATCACTCACGCGCGCCGTCGGTGCGCAATCCTAGAGAGAAAGCGGGAAACCAATGGCAAATCGTCGTACGCTGCTCATCGGGGCGCTGGGGGGTGTTGCCGTAGTGGGCGGAGGTATCTTGGCCGTCGTTACTCATCACCATGCCGCGCAAACCGTTACCGTTTCCATGCGAACAGGGTCTAAGGGCCCAACCCTGCCCGGCGCCAGATCCAGCTCGGCACCCGGGAGCCCCACCTCTTCTCCCTTGATGATGCCAGTTTCCGGAAAAGTCGTCAGCGCGTTCGGGTGGCAGTACTCCGGTGCGCTGAACGAATGGTATTACAACCCAGGCATCAGCATCGCGGCCCAAAGCGGGACGGCGGTGCGCGCCGCCTGGTCCGGGCGGGTGGCGCAAGTGGCCACCGTGCCCCACTTGGGGCTCACCGTCACGGTAAACAATGGCGACGGATTCGAGACCGTGTACGGTCATCTCGGAAACTCGGCGGTCAAAGTCGGCGACCTCGTCCGCCAAGGTCAGGCCATCGGTCAGGTGGGTGCCACCAGTCTTTACAGTCGGCAGCCGGGCGCGCACCTGGATTTCCAGATTTTTCGGGGGAAAAGCGTGGCCAATCCGATGAACTACCTTCATCCCTCGTCTTAAACCAAGAGACGGGGCAGGGAAGTAATGCCAGGACTTCGGGCCCTGGCATTATTTTTGATTACAACCATATACTCTATCAAGTTTTCGGGGGGAGAAAGGGGCCGGAGCGGTGAAAGACCATATCTGGCAACGTGTGATGGATATCGGAAATTACATTCTCAAAAGCGGAGCGACGGTTCGCGATACCGCGAAAGTGTTTGGGGTATCGAAGAGTACGGTCCACAAAGACGTTACCGAACGCTTGCCCAAAGTCAATGCCCGCTTGGCCTATGAGGTGAAAAAAGTTCTGGAAGTCAATAAAGCCGAACGTCATTTGCGAGGAGGTGAAGCGACCCGGCAAAAATTTCGCTCGCAAGGGTCGATGTGAGCCGGGATGTGGCGCCATCTTGTTCTGCCGGGGGCGATTGGCGCTCCCGGCGCGACTCCCTGTCCGTAGGGCGCATGCCTGGCTGGGCGGGACGCCCGGGTTTCCTGCGCCGACGAGGCCGGGCGGACGGTTGCGGTTTGGCCCGCGGAGAAGGAAATTTTCCGCAGACAGATCCGGTTTGGCCGTGGTTTGGCTACAATGGAAGCGAACCAGCGGCGGCAGTACGTTGGCCATCAAGCCAGTTCCTCCGTTTAGTGCCAGGAAAGGACTTCACCCGTGATGTTTCGCAATCGTCAAGATGCCGGGCAACAGTTGGCCTTACGCCTCGATCATCTCCAAGGAACCACGCCGCTGGTGTTGGGAATATTGCGCGGGGGGGTGCCGGTGGCCTATGAGGTGGCGCGCGTTTTGCGGGGAAACCTCGGAATGATTTGGGTGAAAAAGATCGGGGCGCCCGACAACCCGGAATACGCCTGGGCCGCCGTGGCCGATCAGGGGGAGATCGTCACCGCTCCGCGTCGTCCGGTGCGTGAAGACGAAGCGGACTACCTGCGCCTGCAATCCCGGCGGCGCCTGCGGGAGCTAGACGACTGGGACAAGCGGTTTGGGCCCCGCACCTCCCTAGACCTCTGCCGTCAGCGGGTGGTGGTGGTAGTCGACGACGGGATTGCCACCGGGGCCAGCATGAAGGCCGCCTTGCTGCGGATCCGATCGGCAGACCCATCCCGCCTGATCGCGGCCGTCCCGGTTGCTCCCGGTGACAGCCTGAGAACCCTGGCGGAAGCGGCCGACGAGGTCATCGCCGCCCTGATCCCGCCCGGTTTTCACGCGGTTGGCGCCTACTATGCGGATTTTCGCGCTGTCAGCGACGAAGAGGTGGCGGCCTATCTGCAAAAACCCCTTCCCTAAAAACGGCCGGTTGCCGCCCGAGCGCGCAGGCTACCCCAGCATACCCAGCGGCTGGCGGCACTATGCCGGTTGCACGCCCGGACCCCACAACTTCCGTTATTGATCCTTCCCTCCCGGTTCATCGCTTGCGGCCCGCAGACTGGATAAAATTCCGGTCAGTCCCGACAATTCGGCGGGAATCACGATTTTGGTGGCCGGACCTTGACCCAAGGTGGTCAGCGCATCCAACGATTTGAACTGCAACACCGCCTGGATTCTTTCCGGACGCCACTCGTCGTCAGCGGACTGGGCGAGCGCCAGCACCGCTTGGTTGACAAGGCGCAAGGCGTCCGCCTGCGCTTGGGCCAGCCGTTGAATGGCTCCCGCTTCGCCCTCGGCTTCCAGCATGCGGGACTGCCGGGAGCCTTCGGATCGCAGCACAATCGCCGTCTTTTCCCCTTCCGCCTGCGCGATCGCGGCCTGCCGGGCTCCCTCCGCTTGCAAAATGGCCGCCTCCTTTTGTCCTTGGGCCTGCTCGATGGCGGCCAATTTATTCGCGTCGGCTTTTTTCTGCGATTCCATGGCCATTTGCATCTCTTTGGACAAATCGACCTGACGAATGGATGCCTGCAGAATCTTGATGCCCCAGATGGTTGTGGATTCATCAAGCTCCGCGCGCAGCTTGGTATTGATCTGTTCGCGATGGGTCATGACTTCCGCCAGTTTGCGTTGGCCCACTTCGGAACGCAGGGTCGACGAGACCATGTTCTTGATGGCCAGTTCAGGGTTTTGGATCTCGTAGAGGAACCGCTTGGCGTCAACCACTTGATAAATGAAATAGGCATCGATGACGGGGCTGACGTTGTCCGCGGTAATAACCGGTTCGGGAGCCAAACTGACGGTCACGGACTTGGTGCTGATCAGTTTGACCGAATCGACCAGGGGGATTTTTACGGCTAGACCGGGGGTGGCCTCGCGGTGGTACCGGCCCAAACGCTGCACCAGACCCACCGACCCTTGCGGAACGATCCGAAAAGAACCGCCAATCACAATCACCAAGACGACCAGTATGACAATTGCGCCTATCACCATAAACCTCCGATCTGTTTTTGCCGGGGTTCATCGCGCCGCATCGGGAACCACCGTAAGAATGGCGCTTTGCCGGTCGATCACCCAGACCTCGGTTCCGACCGCCAAATCCTCCGGGTGTGGGGTAACGCAAGACCATTCCTGTCCCATCACTTTGACCACGCCCAGCCCGGTCTGGCCATGGGGAACCGCAACCACGATCACGCCGCTCGCACCGGTTACACTGTCGGTCAGGGAGCGGTATGGCATGGGACCCGACGCCTCCTTGGTTTTTCTCCTTCAGCATACCACCGCTTGCGGTTGACATCATCATCACGCGCCGAGTTTGCGGTCCCCATGCGCTCCCCGCGGCGTCCCGCACCGACCGGCAGAAAGAGCCAGGATGGTTTGCAAGTCTCCCCAAACGCCCGGGTCCCCTCCGCAAAAGTACCGGCAGTGTCTCGCGGCAACGGCCGGTGAGACCTCAGGGCCGACCACCACAACAACCCGATCGGGACGGTTGGCCTGCGGACAGGCGCGGTCGTCTGGGACTGCGGCATTGGCACGGGTGGGGGATTGTTCGCGCCATCTGCTGGGGCCCAAATCGCTTGCCCGGCCCTGGCGGCCATCTGGACCCGCACCGGCAACGGCGCGCGGCACAGCAATGCCCGGACGGGTCTCACCCCAACTCGCCCGCGACCAAGGTCCATCGCGCGCGAAGTCGCGCCGGCATTGCCGGGGCCGCCCCCGAACGACGCGGGCATTAGGGGTTTGCCGCGACCTCAGCCGGTTCGCGGGAAATCGTCCGCCATCACCGGTTGCCGCCTCAGTGGCCGCTGGCGGGTCGCGTTGACAGTCAGGATGGCGTTGGGCTACAATATTTTCGACAATTTAAGCTCTTATCAAGAGCGGCGGAGGGACAGGCCCGATGAAGCCCGGCAACCAGCGCGCACGCGCCCCGGTGCCAACCCCGACCGGAGCAATCCGGAAGGATGAGAGATTGCGGAACCGCCTTTTCTCTCATGGGAAGGGCATTTTTTATTGAGGGGGTCAAATAGTGGGCCGAGAGCATCTGTTTACGTCCGAATCCGTGACGGAGGGACACCCGGACAAGGTGGCGGACCAGGTTTCGGATGCGATTTTGGACAGGATTCTCCAGAAGGATCCGGTGGCGCGGGTGGCGGCCGAAACCGTGGTCACGACCGGCATGGCGCTGGTGGTGGGCGAGATTTCCACGGATTGTTACGTGGACATTCCGCGGGTGGTGCGCGATACGATTCGCGGCATCGGCTATGTTCGGGCTAAAATGGGCTTTGACGCCGATACCGTGAGCGTGCTGACGGCCATAGACGAACAGTCCCCCGACATTGCCCGGGGAGTCGACCAAGCCTTGGAGTCCCGGGATGGGGTGCGTGATCCCCGCGAGCAAATCGGCGCCGGCGATCAAGGTATGGTCTTCGGATTCGCCTGTGCCGAGACACCGGAACTGATGCCGCTGCCGATTGCTCTCGCCCATCAGTTGTCGCGCCGGTTGTCCGCCGTGCGCAAGTCGGGGATTTTGCCGTTCTTGTGGCCGGACGGCAAGACGCAAGTGACCGTGCGATATGACCAGCGAACGCCGATTGCCGTCGATACCGTGTTGATTTCCGCCCAACACAACGGTGAGATATCCCAAACCGTTTTGCGGGAAGGCATTATCGAGGAGGTCATGAAGCCCGTGCTGGGCTCCTGGTGGTCCGGCACGACCCGCATTTTGATTAATCCAACCGGGCGGTTTGTCATCGGGGGACCGCACGGCGATTCCGGATTGACGGGGCGGAAAATTATCGTCGACACGTACGGAGGGTATGCTCGCCACGGAGGCGGCGCGTTTTCCGGCAAAGACCCGACCAAGGTGGATCGCTCGGCTTCCTACGCCGCCCGGTGGGTGGCCAAGAACATCGTGGCGGCCGGACTCGCGGGCCGCGCGGAAATTCAGATAGCCTACGCCATTGGGGTGGCGCGGCCCATTTCGGTGATGGTGGACACCGCCGGAAGCGGGCAATTGCCGGACGCCGATCTGGCCAAAATTGTTACCGCGGTCTTCGACCTGCGTCCGTTGGCGATTATTGAGGACCTTGACCTGCGCCGGCCGATTTATCAGCAAACCGCGGCCTACGGGCATTTTGGGCGCCCAGACCTGCAGTTGCCGTGGGAGGTGACCAACCGGGTGGACGCGCTGCGCGAACGGGCCGCCGCGTTGAATATGGGCTAAGCTCCGGGAATCAATCCCGCTCCGCCGCCGTATACATGGGACAGGGAGGCGAGAACGGTGACATGGTGGGGGGCTTTGGGGTTGGCGTTGTCCCTATATGGGGTGGTGGTATTCCTGGAGTGGACCTATGGGCAGTTGGCCCGTTCGCCCCGCATCGCCATCCCTACCGTAAGCGTGGTGGTTCGGGTTACCGACCAGGAAACCCACGTGGAACAAGCCGTGCGCGACCTCATCAGCCTGTGGAACGACGGCGAGTGGCAGCACAGTGCCATCGAACTCGTCATTGCGGACGGCGGATCGTCCGATCAGACGCCGGCGATTTTAGAACGGCTTTCCCGTGACTATCCTTTTTTGGTGGTGCTTGACGCGCCGCTGACAGGTGACCAAGTGCTGGCCAAGTGCCGGCATCCGGTGGTGGTGTGGGTCGAACTGTCAAAAGCCGTCCGCCGCCGGGAGATGATTGCGACCGTGCACGCCTTACTCGCCGCCGGCCGGACACCGGGGACATCGAGGCCGGTGGCGTAGTAGCTCCGGCGTCGTCGCATCGGCAGGAATTTTCGGCATGGCCCCGAATATTGACCGGGAAAGGCGGGCACAGCCGATGCTGAACCGTTCTCGGATGGCGCAGGGTTTGCTCTGGACCGAACTGGCCCTGGCGGCACTGCTTTGGGTGCAGGTGCCGGGCATTGTTCAGCGTCCGTTGCAGCATGCGCTCGTCGTCGTGGCCGGGGTGGTCATGGTGGCCGCGGGCGAACGCTGGGCGCTTACCGTGGGGGATTCCCGCGTGAGTCTGGCGCCGGCTGGGGCCGCGGCGGTGTTTCTGGCGGGCGGGTTGCCGATAGCCTTCTGGTCTTTGCTGCTGGGTTCCGCCGCCGCGGGGATGGCCAATTTCCGCGGACTGGCCACCGGGTCGGATTGGGCGGCGGGCCTCATCGCTTTTTGGACTGCCGCCGCGGCCTATCACCTCTGGTATTGGCCCGGCGCTTTCATCCAATTTATTGTGGTGTTCCTGGTGATCAACTCGGGACTGGTCGCCTTACATCTCTTGGTGCGCGATGGGGCCAATGGGCGGCACCCGTTTCTTCGCCGCGACGTGATGTGGAATTTGGCCGGCTGGCTGGTAAGCCTTCCGCTCATCGCGATATTCTCCTTGTTGGTGCGCCAAGACCGCGGATGGGAGCGGCTGTTGGCGGTTCTGCCTTTTTTGACGGTGGCGGCGTTGCTGCGCAACCTGCAGGCAACCCGCGCCGCTCACGTCCATACCCTGGTGGCGGCCGATATCAGTACCCGGATGGCTTCCGCGGACACCTTGGAACAAACCCTGGGTTACGCCGAAGAGGCCTTTCGACGCACGGTCGGGTACACGGTGTTGGGGATTTACCTGTCGGCGGTGGACGGTTCCCTGCAACGTGCCCGAGTCTGGCACCCGATGGGGGACGCCGCCCCGTTCGCTGAGTCGCTGCTCCCCAGCGACGGCTTGACGGGATGGGCGATCGAGTCCAGGACTTCCGAACTCATCACCGACAGCCGTCGCGATCCCGCCGCGCGGCCTCACCCCGATGATCCGTTCGCGCCGCGGAGCGCGCTGATTTTGCCGCTGGTATCGGGAACCGCGTTGATGGGTATGCTGGTGGTCGGCCACGAACAACCGCGGCAATACGGCGCCCCCGAGTTTCAGTTGGGCCAGTTGGTGGCATCGCGTCTCGCCGTCGCTCTCCATCAGCTGCGGGTCACGTCGGAGGCCAAACGTCTGGCGGTGTCCGATCCGCTCATGCCGCAACTGGCCAACTATCGCTATTTTACGGAAGTGGTGGGCGGTCTGATGGGGGAAGACGGCGAACCGTTGGCCGTGGTTTTTCTTGATTTGGACAAGTTTAAGGCGGTCAACGACCGTTATGGCCATCAGACCGGCGATCGGGTGTTAAGGGATTTTGTCGATTTGGTCCGCATGCAGATTCGGCCGACCGACCTCTTGGCCCGGTACGGGGGGGACGAATTCGTGTTGCTCCTGCGCGAAGTCAATCAAGACGGCACCGAGGCGGCCATTCAACGCATCCAAGAATCGACGGCCGCGCAGATCTGGGAGGGGGTCGAGGAATCCATCGGGGTCAGCGCGGGCTACGCGCTCTATCCCGAGGACGCTACCCGGCTTGACCGGTTGATTGATTTGGCGGACAGCCGGATGTACCGGAATAAGGGGGCGCGCAAGCGTGATCCCGACTGCCTGAGAAATACCCTCCCCTGATTCTCGTTCGCGCGGTCACTTTCCCAACTATCCCCAGCGCAAAAACCTTGTCCTGACTTTTATCAACAGACTTATCCCCACTATCCCCAGGTGAGAATCCCCCGCGGCGTGTGGAAAGTTCGATCCCGGCCAGGGTTTCCAAGGGCCAGTTCACGCCGAAACTTTGACTTTTATCGGCCGGCGTGATATGGTTAAGGCGGTGTCCTCCAATGGGGATGCTTTAAGAAAGGGGATATATTCGAGTTATGACCGGACGTGTCAAATGGTTCAGCGCGGAAAAGGGTTACGGATTTCTTGAGCAAGAAGACGGCGGCGACGTGTTTGTGCATTTCACGGCCATTAATGGCGAAGGTTTCCGTACGCTCAACGAGGGTGAGCGTGTCGAATTTGATGTCGTAGAGGGTGACCGCGGCCCGCAAGCCGCCAATGTCGTCCGCCTCTAAACGAGAAATTTCGACGCCTTAAGACCGGGAGGAGTTCCTCCCGGTTTTCTTTTTTTGGGCGTATAATTAAGCTACCAGTCACGCCAGTGATTGGGAAAGGGGTGCTGATGATCGATGGACGTCATCGTTCGCGGCAAGAACGTGGAAATTACCGAAGCCCTCCGAGTCTACGTCACCCGCAAGCTTGGGAAACT
>JAJZZA010000113.1 GCA_021797825.1 Bacillota bacterium
CTGCACGCGGATCCCCGGTACTACGGTCCGTTCCGCCACCCTGACCCCGGCTGCCCCCATTTCCCGGTCACGGTTATCGAGGCAGCCTCCGCGATGAGATTTCTTCACCGGGTGCCGAGGGCTTCTCCCGTTTCCACAGCAACTTTCCCTCCCTGTCGCCGCTGATACCCCGCCGGTGAGAGCTGCCGTTTCAGACTCGTTTCGGTCAGCTCTGGTTGCTTTCGCCCGTGATCGACCGTCTCCGCCACCGGAGTTGCGGGTAACGAGGCTCCGTCTGCGTTCATTGCCCATGACAACCTGGAGTTTTGCCCGTGCTCCTGATGAGCACGCGGTCAGAGGGCTCCACCGTCTCGCTTTCGCTCCCCGGTGCCTCTCAGGCTACGGGAGGGGAGTCTCTTCTCCCGGTTGGACTTGCACCAACTAGTTCCGGTGTCCTTAACTGGACACGCCGATATCCCACCGCTTCCCATACAGGCGGATGACCTCGTCGGCCGACAACGTGGTGTCCGTGGTGATCAGGGCGAGCCACTTCTTGGAACCGCGACGGCGGTCGCGGACGAACACGAGTTGCACCGACTGACTCCCGTCTTGGCTCTCCAACTGGACCGCGGCGACCGCGAGGATGCGCGCTTTGCCCGGTCGCTTCTGGACATGCGCATAGAGTTCCGTCAGCGTATAGCGTTGGCCTGCATACGTATACCGAATCGTCTTCATAGCCTTGACCATCGCGCCGACGGGTAGGTTCCGGTCCTGGACGATTTGTCGGAGCAAGCGCGGAAACGCAAACCAGCTATCGAACAACACGTAGCGGGCCTTGAGGCCCGCCGCGTGGGCCTCGCCGAGCAGTTGCAACCCCACATCCGGCGACTTTTGCCAGCTTTCCCGGCGCCGTCGGTAACCGACCGTGCGTTTGTCAATCCGCGGGTCAGCGGGTTGCAGGCGGTTGGTCGCCTGTTCCGAGCTGAGGAGGGAGAATGCCGCCGGGAGAAACGTAGTCCCGTCCGACCAGCCTAACATGAGCAACCGGCATCCCTTGCGATACACGTGCTCCCCATGGTCATACACTCGGGCCAACAACTCCACTTTCTGGCTGCGGGAGCGGTCACACAACGAATCGTCGACAATAAAGACTGCGTCCAGATCGGGGCTAACCAGGGTTCCCAACCCCTGCGCGATGGCCACGGAGGTCATGAGGAGCAGGCGCCGCCAATTGTACCGGGGCGATGCCAAAAAGCGATACACGGTGTCCTTTTTGGGGGTGTCCGGATCGTCGCGGATCAGGGTGCGGTAGAAATTACGCTGCGTAAAGACGAGTGCGAGGAGAAACTGCAACAAGCGGCTCGGATTCTCCCCGCCTTGTTTGGTGATTCCCGCTGGCTTCAGCAAGCGACCGACGTGAAACCGGCGAAAAAAGTGGCCCAGGGTTTCGGAAATCGGTGCATCTTCTGGTATCATCAATTCAAAGACACCCCTTTGACGATATGTGGTTGTATGCTACTTCCAGCATATCAGTGCAGGGGGTGTTTTACCGTCATTTAAAGCCGAACAAAACTCGGAAATTCTAGACGGGGCAAGGTTTTCGGGGATCGGTCAAACTGCGAAACTTGAGTTCTAAATAAACCAGGCCCCCTGTCCCCCGAGGAATATCAACGCATTCAGGAGCATCCGGCGGCGGGAGCCGACATTGTTCGGCTGGTGCCCTCTTTGCAACCGTTGTTGCCCTATATCGAGCATCACCATGAACGGTTCGACGGTCAGGGCTATCCGCACGGGTTAGCGCAGGCAGCCATTCCGTTACCTGGCCGCCTGGTCGCAGTCGCCGATACCTTTGACGCGATTACCTCGTCGCGTCCCTACCGTGCGGCTATGCCCGTCGACCAGGCGCTAGCCGAACTGCGACGGTTTCGGGGATCGCAATTCGATCCCGATGTGGTCGACCTCTTTTTCAGGGGGTGGGATGCCGGGGACTTTGATCACGTTGTGGGGTTTAGCAATATCAATCTGCCGTTGTTAGCATGCCGCTTATGTGGACCCATTATCGAAATCCCCGATGCCGCCGCCCAGTCCCGACACCGCGCCCCCGTCCGCTGCCCATCCTGCGGCGGGCTGTATCAGGCCGTCTATACCGATGGCCACTGGATCATTGAGGCCCCGCCGGCTCTTTAAAGCACCCCGCGCGAGTTTCCCACCTCCCCAGGCCCCGCGACCCCCCCGCCGCCGATCACGGTCGCATCGGAAGCGGGCAGTCGCTCGCCACCGGTCCGGCGGCTCAATCCTAATCTCCTCGCGAGCCCGAATGCCGGCTGTCATCCCCTCCCCCGTCGCGGGCGCCTGCGACCACTTGATGGCGACCATGCTTCTGGGTCCGGTAGAGGGCTTGGTCCGCCACCGCGATCCACCGTGTTAAGTCCGTCAGTCCCCGGTGCGGTGTCGCCGCCCCAATGCTCACAGCATCGGCGGCGACCGCCTGACGGATGCGGTCGGCAACCGCCAACGCTTGGGGCGCATCGCCGGCGGCCAGCAACACCAAGAATTCCTCGCCCCCGCAACTGTTGCCACCCGGCGATTTGCTGCGTTTGTTCATGCCGGCGGATCGCCTAGGCAAGGCAACCCGGGCGCCACTGCAGTCAACCAGCGGTCAAACGAAGCCAAAATGGGCACACCGCGGTTCTCCGGTCGCAGCTCAAACCCCTCCGTCCAGTTTCGTCGTGGCGGCCTCCGGTGCCGGCCACCCCCGACACCCTGTCAGGGGACCGCGCGATGCCATCTCGGTCTGGGCATGTTCCAGGTGCAAAATTGCGGTAATAATTCCCAGCTGGGTAAACGCCTGCGGAAAATTTCCCCAAAACCGGCCCGTGGCGGGGTCGTATTCCTCGGCGTAAACGCCGTAGGGAGCTATCCCCAGAAGACGGTCCAACAAACGGCGGGCTTGCGGCAGATCGCCAGCCAGGGCCAGTGTGCCAATCAACCATGTGCTGCACAACAAGAATGCGTGTTCGGAACCGGCCACGCCGTCGTCCAGGTCACGGTAGCGATACAAAAACAAGCGGTCGGGGTCCCCCTTTATCGCCAGATGCGTGCGAATGGCCGTGACGGTGTCGCGCATGCGCGGATCTCCCGCTTCGATAATTCCGAGTTGTGGCAACAATAAGAGGCAGCTGGCATCCAAGGTAGTGCCCCCCAAGGTCTGCACAAAACTCCCGAGCACCGGATTGTACCCCTGATCCAAGACGGTGTCGCGAATAAATTTAGCCGTCTCGCGCCAATGGTCAACCGGCCCCGGCAGTTCCCATCGGCCAGCCAGTCGCACCGCACGATCCAGCGCCACCCAGCACTGCGCCTTGCTATAGGTGAAATGTGCGCGTCCGCCCCGGGTCTCCCAAATTCCTTCGTCGGGCTCCGTCCACCGAGCTGCGGCTTCCTCGGCCAGCGTCGCCAAAAACGGCCAGACCGCCACCAGGCTGTCGCAATCATCCGGATCTCGTTGAAAGTGTTGCCAAGCAGCCTCCAACACTTCACCATACACATCCAATTGCTGTTGACCCGCCGCGGCATTGCCGATCCGCACCGGATGCGCTCCCCCATACCCGGTCCAAGTGGGATGCTCCCATTCCGTCACCACGCCCCCGGCACTCACCGGGTGCAGCACAAAGTGTCCCGCCGTACAGCACCCCAGCATCCACCGAAAAAATGCCCGACTTTCTTCCGGATGGCCCAACCAGTCCAAGGCCGTCAGCGTCATGCTGGCATCTCGCAGCCACGTATAGCGATAGTCCCAGTTGCGTTGGCCGCCGGGGTCTTCTGGCAGCGACGTGGTGGCCGCCGCCACCACGGCCCCGGTCGGAGCAAACGTCAATAACTTTAGCGTCAAAGCGGAACGGTCAATCGCTGCGGCATAGGTGCCAGCATACGCGCATGCCCCACACCAGGCTCGCCAAAAATTCACGGTCTCCTGCAGGTCGGCATCCTGGCTTGTGCGCCAGGCCTCCGGCGCAATGGGATCGAGCCCCAAGCCAAAGCGCACCACCGTTCCGGCGGTCAGGGTCAACGTAGCCACGAGGTCATCACCATCCGGCACCAGGGGAACATCCGCCCAGATGTATAGCGAAGGAGGTGTTGCCCACCGCCAGTTGCCATCCGGCTCACGAACTGGCGGACCCGGACGGTGCCCATATTGCGGGCGCGGCGCGATGCGCGCCTCAAAGGTGACCGTTCCGGCGGTGACCTCCACGCGCCGGTTAAAGCGTTGGAGAGCGGGATATGGAGACATCCAGTCGGTCATCACCCAAGTTCCCGTTGCCGTCTGCCCAACCGTATCTACCACGTTGGTCCCATCGCGATACCGCTGCGTGACCTCCCGGCAAGCTTGGGCCTGGACCTGAAACACTCCACCCTGAGCTGAATCCAAAAGACGCGCAAACACACTTGGACTGTCAAATTGCGGCAAGCAAAGCCAGTCGACCCCGCCGTCCGGGGCGATCAACGCCACCGTGCGCAAGTCACCGATGGCCAGATACTGCTCAATGGGCCAGTACTCCCCCTTTTGCGCGCTCGATTGAGCTTCACTATGTCCTGTCACAATGATTGGCCTCCTCGCCTCGCCCACCATGGGGGATTTTATCTTCGATGAATTCGTTCAGGAACGATATGCCCGAAAAACCAGGGAACGACCGTAGTATGGATTCATGCCAGCCAGACCACCGCCATCCCCGTGATGAGGTGGAGCGACACCGCCACTCGGTCCCTATGCGTCCCTCAAATCGCCTGCCGTCACGGGCACCCACTCCCGAGACCCGTTTTGCACCGCATCTTTTAGACGACACCACCCCTTCGGAATAGCAACAGTGGTGTTCGAATTCATGATGCGGTTCGTGGCCGCAGTAGTTTTCAAACGGTTTGCCGGAACCGCAAGGACAGGGCCCATAGACTAAGGTTGAGTGGATTCTTCCGCCACGGCGCGTCTCCTCCTGTCATCGGGGTGGTCTCTCCTGTGAAAATAGATTGCCCATACAACATACGGTAGTACAACGTCGTTCGTGGACCTAAATATAGAACGCCCCTGACCCATCGTTGGCGGCCATTTTTCATCCGTGTGGGTGCCCCGAACCCGGGGCATGGGTGTCTATTGTGAGGATGCCATTGGCCCTGGCGGGGTCCGTACTCAGTGTTTCCAGAGCTCCATGCGCGGTTGAATCACCTGCTGTCCAAAGACATGCGCATACCGGGCCGCTTCTAAGAAAGCTCCGTGCTCCATCGCCATTTGTCGACGCGCGGCTTGCCCCACCGCCAGTCGCCAGGACCGACGGGACACGACCTGCCGTAGCACGGCTTCAAATTCGTCAACGTCGTCAAACAGCCAGCCCGTACGCCTCTCTTCAATCAGGGCGGTATTGCCCGGTATGCGCGTCGCCACCACGGCGGCCCCGCACGCCATCGCTTCCATTAAGGCATTGGAGACGCCCTCACTGGTTGATGTGTTCAATACCACCGTCGCTTGGCAGTACAGCGACGGCATCGCGCTGCGCGGGACTTCCCCCCACAAACGCACCCAGGGTCGGGTGGCAGCCCGCTTGGTGACCTCCTCCGTTTCCGCGGCCTCCCGCATCGGTCCCACCAGCCATAGATCTAGAGCCAATCCCCGGGAGCGCACGCGGTCCATCAACTCAATCGCCCAATGCGTCCGTTTGACCGCCCGGATCCCTCCCGCAACTAACACCATCGGCGGTTTGACCTCGATTCCCCGTCCAGGTCGAAACATTTCTTCCTCCACCCCCGGTGTGATAACCCGGATGCGGTCCGCCCAGTCCGGTGCCCGCTGCAGCAAACGCTCGCGCGCTTCGTCGGTGAACACAATGTGGCAAGCCACCGCGTCGAGGCGGGTCAAGACTCCGGGGTCTTGCTCCACGTTCTCCCACAGATCCGTCCCCGTCCACACCACGACGAGGGAGCGGGGATCAACCCCATTTTGAATCAATCGCTCTCCCACCCGCACCGCGTTCCAAGCCAGAATGAGATCAGCAGGCGGAAGCGGTGCGCCTTCTTGAATGATGGTCGTCGTCCAGCCGAAGGCCGCCAATTGGGAAGCCACCCGACTGGCGCTTGTGGCATTACCGCCCGTCGTCGGCGTATTGCGGGGAATTACGCTGGTAATCGTTCCGGTCATCGGAATGTGTCTCCCCGCCCAATGCTCAGGCACCAGCCGGGTTCATCATCGCGGACGACGCTAACCGTGTAGCCAAAACGGCGGCACCACACCTCGATATCGCGCCGAGCTCCCCGCTCATCGCCGAGAATTTCAATCCGCTCTCCCGGGGACAGGGCTTTCGCCGCCCGACTCAATTGGACGACCGGCATCGGACAACACAGACCACGAACATCCACCGTGTGCACACCCACGATATCATCTCCTTCGATTTATCAAAGAGGTCGCCATCCACAACCCACGCCTGCCATTCCGGTCGTATTGATTGCCTAGCAACACCCTCCGCCCTGTACCCACCACGCTGCCAACAGAGCGTCAACCCAGGCCGCCCGGTCAGGATAATCGCCAAGCCAAATCAACTGGTCTTCCCACCAGAGTTGCCATGTCCCCATACGCCAGTGCTCATAAAACCACCCATCCAAACCAGCTGCAGAAATGGCCTCCGCCAAAAGCCCTGCGCTCATTGCCTGCTCCCCCGTCGGGCTTTGCACAGTAAGCGCCACCATACCTTAGCCACCTCCGCAGTTTGACCGTGAAGAGACATCATGGAGAACACAGGCGCCGACTGCTGCGTTGCCAGGGCACCGTCATGGCCCCGCGGCGTCGTCCGCTGTCAGACAACCGATTTTCTAAGCGACACGACATACCGGATGGCATTGTCCGTCTATCGATCTGCCATTTCCCGGAATGCCCTCACCAAGACGAAGCACGGGCATCGTCAGCGTTGGACCATCCGCCCCGTCTAACTCATAACTCAAGCGATTGCGACGGACCTCCTGATGACGCGGATAGCGTCATCACGTGGGAATGTCGGTCCTCTTCTCATCTCCGTCCTATCTCGTCCCCGTCGGTTGCCGCAACCCCGAATTTGACGTGATGAAGTTTTACCGAGACTTTGGCCGTGTCTCTTGAAACCTCCATTAATACCAGCTTACGGATCGTGAAGCTGTCGGGCTGTATTCTGTTTCACGAAAAGTCGGCCGAATGCGCCAAAGCAGTCCCCCGGCGCCCATACTCAACCGATCGGATCCCACGAGACCATCGAAAGCTTTAATGCTCCTCGCCAACTCAGAGAGCTGGCCTCAACAGTGATGGACACATGTCGACGTTCCTGCAACTGTTGAATCGCCTTGCATAACATGCAAGTCTGCGGGTTACATTAGCCAATTCCCGCATTGCACAAGACCACAAAACCGCAAGGGTAATCCATGAAACTTCCCGCGTCAAACAGGATCCCGAAAATTGTGCTTCGCATTCGCCCGCAGACCCCGGTTGTTCCGATCGACGGCTGACAGTTGCCCAACACGAGAGCCGTCTTCACAACCTGCCCGCGCGCGAAGGTTCGCGCCAAATCTGTTGCCGGCGGTCGCAAGCGGTTTGCGCCCAGCACCTGAGGTCAGACACCTTTCACGCCAACGATGTGCTTGTCGCCCGGCAGGCACCGACGGCCTTCCGGACCGCTTCACCCTCCGCGTCCGCAAAAAACCGCTGACGTCTGGAGGGTCCGGGTTTCCCCGCGAGCATCTACATTTAATATTATACTCTAGCATTGTAATATTACAATGTTGGGTTGTAAAGCGCTCCCTTTTCTTGCTCAGGCACCGGGTGCGTACCGGATCGGCGATTGCATCATATCGGCAGCGTTTGCCACATTGGCTGCACCTTTTGGTCCATGAGATTCGGCGGATCGCGTTACAACCTAAGCCATTATGGCGAACCTCAGGAGATGCCGCCAGGTCCACATTGGTTCGTAATGTTACGGATTCTGCTGTTCCGTGCGTCGCGTGATCGAGATCGGCGTGAATGGTGAGGCCGGTCTTCGTTCGAGTGTGGCCAATCAGTTGCCCCATCATCTCATCGCTCATGAGGGGACAGGCCACCCCGTGGCGGTGAATCGCCGAGCTCATGCCGTGCTCTATCCCAGATTCCATGTACTTGTACCCCGCGGGACGTCGGGATATTGGGTACGCGCCATACGGAGCCACCGCGGCCGGCTGCGGTTCACGGCAAATTCAGCCGTGCCGGGATCTGTCCCCCCGTTCACCCAGCCCGTGTGGCTGACGGCGTCCTAGACGCCCTAACGAGGGTCAGGTTGGGCCAGTTATGGGCCTGTCCTTTCAACCGGATCACCTGTTGGGTGGTATTCTGGGGAATATTCTTATTGTTTTAGCCGCTCCTTAAAGCCCAATAGTTGACGGTCTTGCCGGTCCAGTGATTGCTGGATAAAATGACCACAGGTCGACTTCATTCGCAGAAAGGAAGACGCCCGGGTTCGTGAATGCTTACTC
>JAJZZA010000114.1 GCA_021797825.1 Bacillota bacterium
GGCGCGGGTGGAGCGGCTGGATACCGGCTTGACATTGGTGGACATCAGTTCCATCGGGGCGGGCGGGGGCAGCATTTGTTGGGTGGATGACCAGTACCTGCCCCACATTGGACCGGAAAGCGCGGGATCGCTGCCCGGCCCGGCCTCATACGGGCGGGGCGGTAGCGAGCCCTGCCTGACCGACGTGGCCTTGGTGCTGGGACTGCTCGACCCGGAGTATTTCTTGGGGGGAGAGATGACGTTAGATGGCGGCGCCGCCTTGACGGCGCTTCGCGAGAGGGTGGTCAAACCGCTGCAAGGGTCCGAGCAGGAGACGGCCGCGGGGCTCTACGAACTAGCGGTGGCCAACATGAGCAACGCGGTGCGGGCAATAACGATTGAACGCGGACATGACCCCCGCGAATTTGCGGTGGTTTCCTACGGCGGAGCTTCGGGTTTGTTTATCGCCAAAATCGCCGAGGAGCTTGGGGTTAGACGTGTGCTGATTCCCCAGCTTGCCGCTGTCTTTTCCGCCGTGGGGCTGCTGTTCACGGATTTTGTCCGCACCCGCGAAAAAACTATCAACTGGAGCGTGGCGCAAAACGACTACCGGCAGCTTTCCCACCTGTTTTCGGAACTGCAAAGTCAAGCGGCTGGCGACTTAAGGCAGGCCGGATTCGCGGAGGACGTGGAATACCGTTGGGAAGGTGATTTCAAGTTGGGGACCCAGGCCTATGAGGTGACCATTCCCATTGGGCCCAGGACGTTTGACGAGAATTCGGGACGCGAATTCCTGCCCCTGTTTCGCCAGACCTATGAACGGCTTTATGGGCCGGGAACCTTCTGGGTAGGCGCTGAGCAACTGGCGTTGATCAAAAATGCGCGGGTCAAAGGGGTCGGCCATTTAGCCAAACCGCATTTTCCCGGCAACGGACCAGCGTCGCGCTACGTTCCCCCGCCGGATCGGGTGCGCCCGGTCTTTCTGCCCGATCAACGCAGATGGGAAGATGTGGCGGTCTTTCTCAGCACTTCGTTGGCGTCCGGGGCCAGCTTTTCCGGACCCGGCATCGTCGAGTCCTTCGACACCACCGTGTTTGTACCGCAGGGATGGGATGTTCAGGTTGATTCGGGGCACAACGTGCTGATGAGCCAGGCCATAAGGGGGGAATAAATGATGTCGCCGATTGCCAATGATCAGGCCCACGATCCGTTTACCGCGCAAGTTATCCAGTTGCGGCTGCAAAGCATCGTGGAAGAGATGGCCATTACCATGCTGCACACTTCGGGTTCGCCGGTGTTGACCGAAGCGCAAGATTTCTCGACCGCCATTTTTGACACGATTCCGGAGCATGTGGCTTTTTCCGGCTACGTTACCGCGCATCTCGGCTCGTCGTGGTTTGGCGTCAAGAGTGTGCTCGAGAACTATCCTGCGGACGACTTGCGGCCCGGGGACGCGTTTATTACCAACGACCCCTATTCGGGCGGGGCTTTGCATCAGGGAGACGTCGCCATTTTGTCCCCGTTGTTCTATGGCGAGCAATATGTGGGTTGGGCGTTTACCAACGCGCACGTGATGGACGTGGGCGGCATGTCCCCGGGGGGATGGGCGCCCGTGGCCTATGACCGTTACGGGGAGGCCCTCAATTTTTGTCCGGTCCGGATCGTGCAAAACGGAGAAATGTTGGGCGACTGGCAGCGGTTTATCATGAACAATGTGCGGCTGCCGTTGCTGGTGATCAACGATATCAAGAGCATGTTGGCGGCCAACGCCACCGGACAGCGCCGGATCAGCGAACTGATTGAGAAATATGGTTTGGACACCTACCGCCGGTACTGCCGCATCAATAAACAGTTGGCCGACAATCTGGTCAAAAAGCGCATTGCCGATATCCCCGACGGCGACTACCGGGCGGTGGAGTGGGTGGAATACGACGGTCATGGAGCTGACCTGCTGGCCGAGGTGCCATGTCGGCTGACCGTGGCCGGTGACCGCCTGCATGTGGACTTGACAGGCTCCGCCCAGCAACTGGACGGTTTCGTCAATGCGGGACCGGGAGCGATTTTCGGAGGTATTTACGCGGCCATTGGCATGATTCTGGCCTGGGACATTCCCAAGAATGCCGGGGTGTTCCGAGCGATAACCGTCGACTTGGGCGAACCGGGCACGGTGGTCAATCCCGTCATGCCGGCTCCGGTCTCGTGCGGTCACATGGAAACCACGGGGAAGGTGGCCAAGGCTTTCATGGAGGCGTTGCGCAAGGCGTGCAGCCTGAGCGCCAACCCGTGGTTAATCGAACAGGCGGCCGCAGCCGGGCATAACTGCTGGCCGGGGAACGCCTGGGTCGGGATTGACCAATATGGCGCTTACACGGCGTTCCCGGTGTTTGACTGCGGGTCCGCAGGTGTCGGGGCGCAGTCCACCTGCGACGGGCTGGACGTGGGCGCGTTTGAGATGCAACAAAACAACGGCATCCCCGACGTGGAAACCAACGAAGCCTTTTATCCCATGCTCTACCTGTACCGCCGAATTCACGTCGATTCGGGAGGACCGGGCTACTGGCGCGGCGGACAGGGGCTGGACTTCGCCTGGATTCCTTATAACAATGGCCAGGGACTGCTGGGCACCATGGAAAACGCGTGCGGCGAGATGCCCGCGCATGGGCTGCACGGGGGGTATCCGGGGGCAACCAGCACGTTCTACATGTCAACCGAGTTTGACCTCGACGGGTTCCTGAAAGCGCACCGGCGGATGCCCGGCGGCGAGGAAATAACCGGTTACCGCCAGCTCCCCAATCATGTGGCCGGGGTGCCGATTGGCGGAAACGGGGTCTTTCGCCAAACCGTGGGCGGGGGCGGCGGTTTGGGCGATCCCCTGCTGCGGCCGCTGGCGCGTGTCGAAAAGGACGTCAAAGACGGATATATTTCGCAGGCCATGGCGTACGGCGCCTATGGCCTGGTGTGGGATCCCGAGGCCAACCGGGCCGATCCGGAGGCGTCCGCCGCCCGCCGCGCGGTCATCCGGGCAGAGCGGCTTGGCCAAAAGCCTGCGCGTTCGGTGCAGGCGTCTGCCAGTTACACCGTTCCGCTAAAGCTCCTTAAGCAGGGAGGAACCCCGGTTTACGCCTGCAATTTGTGCGGGGCCGAACTCAGCGACTCCTCCGCGTCTTGGAAGGACAGGACGGTGCAGCGGCGCAAGGACTTGGTCGACAGCCTGCAACAGTGGAATCTTCACGTCCAGTCGCGGACGCCGCAACCGCAAATGATTGAATATGCCTGCCCGGGGTGCGGGAGTTTGCTGAGTGTCGATGTGGTCACGGCGGAGACGGACCGGCTGGAGGACTATCATCTCTCCGTGTCGTGACGAGCGGGTCGCACGGCCGGACCGGCACGTGCGGCGGGGCGGGGTGATATGCGGTTAGGCGGACAGGGCAAAGATGGCGGGCGGATCAACCCGAGGCGGCCAGGGTGGTCGGCCGAGCACAGTTGGCGCCCGCCAGCGGAATCTGACCGGTCCAGTCTCTCGTGCGGGGACGGCCCCACAATATCCCAAGGTTGCCCTTGCTGGCCATCTGGCACGGGCTGCGGGGATTCTGGGCCGGCGGCGAGGGTTCGACGGCAGGTCATCACCGAGAGGGGGTTTGATTATCGTGCGCCATCTTATCGCCGATCTCAAACGGCGAAAGGACCAGGCGGCGCGCAACCACCCGGGCGACGGGAATCGGCCCGGCGATGAGCCGATCAAGCCCAGCGGGGCGGAACTGACGGCCAGAGAGCGGGTTGGCCGTTTGGTGGATGCCGGCAGCTTTTACGAATTCGGCCTCTTAAGCCATTCCGACCTGCCGGCTATGCGCGACCGCTCCCCCGGGGATGGCCTCATCGGCGGAATTGCCCGGGTCGATGGCCGTCAAGCGGTGGTGATTGCGACGGACCGGCAGGTGCTGGCGGCCACCGAAGGCCGCGTGCACCTCCGCAAGTGGCAGCATTTGCATGAGTTTGCGGTGGCGCGGGGCCTGCCGTTTTTTCACTTGGGAGAAGGCGGAGGTCTCCGCATCCCGGACGGGATGGGATCGGATGGCATCAGCCAAAGCATGATGCCCCTGAATTTGCTTCGCCACGGCCGCCAGGTCCCCCTTATGACCGCGATTGTGGGGGATAGTTACGGCGGTCCGACCTGGGCGGCGGTGTCGTCGGATTTCGTCACCCAATTGCAAGGGACAACCATGGCCGCCGTGGGTCCGCGCATGCTGGAGATCGCCACTGGGGAACGTGTTGCCCCGGAGACGCTGGGAGGTGCCCAGATCCATGCCGAAATCACCGGCCAGGTCGATCATGTGGGGAGCCGCGAGGAGGAGTGTTTCAATGCCTTGCGGACTTTCTTCAGCTACATGCCGCAAAACGCCGACCAGCAACCTCCTTATGCGGCGCCCAATGACACCCCTGACCGCCGGCTTGACGATGTGCTCACGATGGTGCCGACAGCACGGACCAGGCCGTACGATATGCGTCGGCTCATCGCGACGATCTGCGACCAGGAGAGTGTCTTCGAATTGCGTCCCCAGTTCGGTCGAGCCCTGATTACGGCCCTGGCCCGCTTAAACGGACACGTGGCGGGAGTCATCGCCAATCAACCCCGCTACCAAGCCGGGGCAGCGGGCCCGGACGAAGCCGATAAGGCCACGGAGTTTATTTGTCTTTGTGATTCATACCACATTCCCCTGATCTTTCTGCATGATATTCCCGGATTTCGGGTGGGCACTGCCGCGGAGTACCGAAAGATGCCGACCAAGATCATGGTCTGGAATCAAGCTTTGGCCTGGTCCACGGTGCCCAAAATCTCGGTGATTATCCGAAAAAGCATCGGCGCCGCGTACAGCAACATGGCGGGACCGGGTATGGGGGCCGATTTTGTGGTGGCCTGGCCAACCGCCGAAATCAGTTTTACCGGCACGGAGGTGGGCATTAACGTGGTGTACAAAAAGGCCTTGCAGGAGTCTTCCGACCCCGAGGCCCTTCGCCAGCAGCTCGTCGCGCAGTGGGAACACGAAGTCAGCCCCTATCCGGCCGCCGGGAAATATCTGATCCACGATGTGATTGATCCGCGCGACACGCGCGCCTTTTTGGTGCGCACGCTCGATACCGTGTGGGAAACAGGAGGTTGCCAAAGCGCGCGCCGGTTGGCCAACTGGCCGACCGGGTTTTAGTCAGGGCAAGGAGGAGTCGCCATGAGCCGGGTCGCAAACTCGGGATATCGCTACCGTTTCGGTGCGCGCCCGCTGCATGAATACTTGCGGTTGCACGCGCAAGAGACGCCAGAACGGACGGCACTCATCTGGTACGGGCGTGCCGTCAGCTTCAGGGAATTAAATGACTTGAGCGATCGCTTCGCGTGTCTGCTGGCCGAGTGGGGAGTGATCGCCGGTGACCGTATCGCGTTGTATCTGGGCAATTGTCCGCAATTTCTGGTGGCGTTTTTCGGGATCCAGAAGATCGGGGCTATCGTGACCCCGGTCAGCCCCGCGTTTAAGGAATGGGAACTCCAATATCAGCTCAACAATAGTGGCGTGCGGGTCATCGTGCTGTCCCGGGATCTGTACCCGGTATTGGCTTCCGTGCGCTCCCAAACCGCCGTGACGCGGGTGTTGGTGACCGACTACCGCGATTTTTTGCCGGACTCGCCCACGCTGCCGGTACCCGCGGAAATGCTGGCGGCGCCGCCGCCGACCGGGGATGCGGCGGATTTTATGGCGACCGTGCTGGCTACGCCGGCTAACCCGCCCAATCCGCCGCTCACCCTCGATCAGGTCTCGCTCATGATGTACACCTCGGGCACCACCGGCCAGCCCAAAGGCGCCATGCTGACTTATGGCAATGCCTTATTTAAGGCTGCCGCCGGCAGTTTGGCCAATGGCCTGACGTCCGCGGACATGTCGCTGGCGGTGATGCCGTTGTCCCATATCGCGGGATTGTTGGTGGGATTAAACATGGTTATCTATCAGGGCGCCAGTGAAGTGCTTTTGCATCGGTTCGACCCGGAGGCGGCCATTTTGGCCATCGAGCAATATGGATGCAGCTGGTGGTTTAGCGTTACCCCCATGAACCGGGCCATATTGGGTCAGTTGGGAGCGCAGCACCCGCGCCTCACATCGTTGCGGCACAATCTCTGTACCAGCTTTGGTATGCCGTTGACCGAAGAACTGGCGCAATCCTGGCGAGAACGGACCGGAGGCTGCATCATTCACGAGGCGTCCTACGGGCTGACGGAGACCCATACCGCCGACACCTTCATGCCCACCGACGCCATTCGCTGGGGAACGGTGGGGAAACCGATCGCCGACACCGACATTCGCATTCTCGACCTGGAGACGCGCCAGCAGTGTCCGGTCGATATGCCCGGCGAGATCGCGGTGCGCAATCCCGGTGTATTCGCCGGCTACTGGCAAGCCCCGGAAGCTACCGCGGCCACGATGCGTGAGGGTTATCTGCTGACCGGCGACATGGGTCGGGTGGATGCGGACGGTTATCTCTATTTTCTGGGCCGGTTGAAGGAAATGATCAAAGTGTCGGGGTACAGCGTCTTTCCGGAGGAGGTGGAGTCACTTCTCATTCGCCATCCCAAAATCGCCCAGGTGGCGGTTATCGGAGTGCCCCACCCCCAACGCGGGGAAGTGGTCAAGGCGTACGTGGTGGCCAAACCGGGGGACGTGGTGAGTCCGCAAGAGATCATCGACTGGTCCAAGACCTCGATGGCCCATTACAAGTACCCCCATGAAGTCGAAGTGGTGGCCTCGCTGCCGGCCACCGGGACCGGGAAAATATTGCGGCGCGTCTTAAAAGAGCAGGCGCAATCGGGAGCAAACCCTAACCGCGGGCAACACGGCTAACTGACGTCAGGCGGTCTCGGGGAAAGGGGTCCCGTGTCCCGCCGCGATCGCCTGCATAGTTCCGTTGCCACCGCCGGCTGCGGCACCGTCGCGGGCGAGGTGACGCGGAAGGTTCTGTCCCAAACATTCGCTCGGTGTGTCTGGACGGCGCCGAGCGGGATGAGCCGTCGACCGGCCCGGAGATGGGTCGTGTGTGGCCCTCTTGCCGGAGGGTCATGGTTGGGAACGCGGTGAGCGACTTCTGGCCTAGGCACATCGCTACCAAGAGTCCGTCGGGCGTGCGCCCTGTGGCCCTGTGCGGAGCTCAAGCGGGGAGGTAAGCTAAATGTGAACACATTCACAAATTACCGAAAGGATGTGGATTCAGATGGCGACTCAAAACCCGACCCGGCCTTCCGCATTCCCGGTCATCGCGCAGAGCGACCGGAATAACCGCCTGGTAAAGCGCTTGCGTCTGTCGTTGGTCTTCTTTGCCTTGATTGATGTTGCCGCCCACCTCTTTGCCAGTCCGGGTGCGACTCCCGTGGTATCATACTGGATTGACGTGGAGACGGCCGTGTACGGTCTTATCGCGGTCATTTACCTGCTGGGGTTGCGCCAATATTACGGCCCTCCCATCCTGTTTACCGCGTACAATCTTTTCATGTTCTTTCTGTCTGGAGTCACCGCCTTGCCCTTTGGCATCAATCACGCGCCGTTGACCGGCCACCTGCAGTTCTTGCAATACTCCTTCGGACGCGGTCTGTCGCTGGCGGCTTGGCTGTACCTGTTGGTCGTGGGGATCTATATGCTGAAGGCGGACCCGGGCTCCAAGCTGAACGACATCCTGAAGGAACGGTGAGGAGCGACCGTTTCGGTCCGGACAGGGGGATGCGCGACGCGGCTCTCCGCACTTAGGGGGACGAAGAGCCGGCTAGCGAACCCCCACCAGCAATCGGGGGCTTCTCTCCTCACGGCGGGAGAGAAGCCCCGGTCTCGGGGCCATGACGGGGGAAGCCCTGCGGTGCAACGCGGTTGAGGAGCCACCGGGTGCCGCGAGGCCAGCCAGAGCGCTGGGCTGGGGCATCCGGCCGCTAATGGTTGATGCGGAAAAAGATCCATGACAACACAATGACGGCACTGCCCCATCCCGCAACCACCCAGGTGATGAGCGCGAGCGCGGCCTGGGCTGGCGCCATCCACCCGCCGAGCATCAACAACAGGCCGGCCGCGACCCCAAGCCGGCCCGCCCAGAGGTGGGTCTTGGCCCATACCGCGTCGTTGGAGAGCGTCCACGGAGTGCGGACGCCAATCCACCAATTGGGTTTAACCCGCGGGAGCACATTGGCGAGCAGCAACAACAATAATCCGACCAAAATGGGAACGACGCGGACCGATGAGACGGGCCACCCGAGAGCGTGGCCAATCACCCAAGCTTGGGTTGCGCCGATAAAGGCGGCCGTCAGCCCT
>JAJZZA010000115.1 GCA_021797825.1 Bacillota bacterium
GGAGTCTGGAGGGGTGGCAAATGGGACTTTCATGATACGAACCCCTGCCCTCCCGAGGTGGAACTCGCCCCAGATCCAAATGTTTTTCCGCACACCGGTCTAAGTTTGGCGGTTCGCTGTCGTGGACCGGCCCATCGTGTACGGGTCGGACGCGGATCCGGGGCGCCCTATCGCCAGCGTTTGCCCCTGTTCGGACCCATCGGGCGAGGCTTTGGCAGGGGTCGCACGGATGTGCGACAAACCCCCATATGCGCTTGTGTCGTGCCAAAATATTCACTCAGTCTGCACCGCCCCAAGCAGAGCAGGCCTATGTCCGTCGGATTCTTGACGCGTTACAGATTCCCGTGACACGTCGCTTCGTTTGGGATCCGTCTGGATAGCTCCCCACGACTTCCCGGTTTTCGCTGGCGGTGACATACGGGGTCTGCGATGGAACGCCAGCCAGGGGGTCAGGATTCGGAAAGCGGCGCCATTTCTTGGTAACCGCCCCCCGTCTGCCGACGCTGAAAACAGGCCGGCAAATTCCTGCCGGGCAACCGGGACCCCGGCCGGGAACCATCGGGTCCAGGTCGCGGCAAAAACCAATTCCGGGACTCTACTGCACCCGCCGTTGGACCGGTGAGGGAGTTGAGCGAAGACGTTCGGACATGATAAAGACGCGCACGGAACGCGTTGGCATGCTCCCGCGTTCCGTGCGTCCCCGTTGGGCTGGACTAAAATAACCAAAGCCTCGATTCGCTCGAGGCCCCCAATCTTCGCCCGTTCTCTAGCTGGTCAGTGTCTCGGGGAGTATGAGCTCCACGGTTTCCGTCAGGACATCCGTGTAGGAGTAAGAAACCCGCCGTTCAGCGAGGTGGCCTTCTTCAATCTTCACTACGAAGATGTGCGGATAAGTCTTTTCAAGAATGCCTTCCTTCTCGTCGACCTTCTTGCGACCTTTATTCGCCTTGACCCGAATTTTCTCTCCAACGTGGGAATCAAGCTCTTTCTTAATGTCCTCCAGAACGCTCTTGGCCGCCACGCGATCACTTCCTTCCTCGCTGATGAAGGGGCAACACTCAAATTTTAACATCAAAACCTTGCCTTGTCAAAAGAATCGACTATTTTACCAATAGCTTTACGAGGTGGTCAATAGGAATTTGCGACCCGAACCGGTTTTTTCACCGCGCAATTCCCCATGTCCCCAGGTTTTTTCACTTGGTGTACTTGTCCGCCACCTTGGACGCGCCAAACGAATGGGGTTTAATCGCCGCCTGATATCCGCTGCCGGTCACCATCCCGACAATTTCCCGGATCAACTCCTTGGTTTCGCCTTGTTGGCCGACGTCAATGTGAATTTCCACGTCAAATTCGGCAAACCCCGAGGCTTCCAAGAGCGTGGTCAGTTGCGCCGCCACGGTCAAGCTGGTGGAGGTTTCATAAAAAATCTTTTGTCGAAGGCTTCCGATCGCGCGACGACGCGACTTGTGAAAATAGTAGCGCCCGCCTTTGCCGATGTGGTGAATCACCACCGCGGTCACCAAAATGGTTTCATGGCGGGTATGCGAGTCGGTCCCGACGATCAATTTGTATTGGTCGTCCGGAGATTCTCCCAAGTAGGCCAACAAGTCGCCGAACATCGCCTCAAAACTCATCCGGCCCTTTGACGGGCTTTCAAAGATCATCGTCGTCGCCTCACTTTAGACCAAGACCCGAAAAGATCTGCGCCAGCAAAACCCATTCTTCCCATGTCAGCGCCTCGGCGCGCTTAGCTGGATCGATCCCCGCCCGCGTCATTTCGCGACTCCAGGTCCGACTATCCCAGGGGGATCCCGTCTCCTTAGCCAATGCTTGCCGGAGCATCTTGCGGCGATGGCGAAACCCCGCTCGAACCACCCAGTGAAAGTGTTCCCTGGCCACCGCAGGCGGCTTTACGCGCCTTAATTGTACCACGGCCGAGACCACCTCGGGACGGGGGAGAAAAGCCTCTGGCGGTATCGCCGCAACACGCTCAACCCGCCCCGAATACCGCAGCATCACACTCAATGCGCTGGTGGCGCGGGTTCCTGGCGGAGCGGCCAACCGATCGGCCACCTCCTTTTGGACCATGACCACCGCCCAGTCCCACACCACGTCATCTTCCCACAGTTTGGCGAGCAACGGGGACGTCACGTAATATGGCAGGTTGCCCACGATCCGCAACGGACGGCTCAACCCCAAGCCGTTTTGAATGCCACCCCAGGCGGCCGTCACCGCATCTGTCCACAGCACCTGCAGACGGCCCGGATATTCCCCTGCCAGCGCAGTGAGGAGCGGCTGCACTCGCCGATCAATCTCCAGCGCGGTCACCGATGCCCCGCGCTCCAGCAGGCTAAGAGTCAGCCCCCCGGGACCCGGGCCAATTTCCAGCACATCCACCGAGTGCAGAGATTCCAACGCCCAATCGGCAAGCGTCCTGAAAATATCGGGGTCGACGAGAAAATGCTGCCCCAGATGGCGGTCGGCGCGCATTCCAACTGACGCCAACGCTCGGCCGAGACCGGACGGCGTGCGGGGATCAGGAAACGGCAGCGTCCTCGTCCCCTTTGTCTAAGAATCCTTCAACCTATTTGAGGATGAACACCCGCACGGTGCGCACTCCCCAAGCAGTGGCTGGAGCCTGCGTATCAAAGCACAAATCAATCCGATCTCCCACAATGGCCGATCCCGTGTCGGCCGCTACGGCAAACCCATAGCCCGGAATGTAAAGCCGCGTGCCGAGCGGAATGACCCGGGGATCGACCGCCACCACTCCATAGTGTGCCTTCATCCCTAAAGTTGTATACCCGTTCGACCAAGCGGGATCGGGCCAGTATGCCGTGCTGACCATGGTCAGCACCCGCGAAAATTGCAATACTTGGCCGCCGCGCGCGATCAGTTGACGGGTTCCATACAACACCACCTCGTTCTGAGGCGGGTTGACAACCTTTTGGCCGAGCACGGTTTGACGAACCGGCTGGCCGTCTTGCATCAGCACTTGCACTTGTTTCACCGCCTGACCGTCATGGCCAGGGGCAGCAACCGTTTGCTGGCCTTTCCACAGGTTGGGATTCGGGCGGTATTGAATGGCATACGGCAGCGCGACCGAGATCT
Source organism: Bacillota bacterium (assembly GCA_021797825.1). Taxonomy (GTDB): domain Bacteria; phylum Bacillota; class Sulfobacillia; order Sulfobacillales; family Sulfobacillaceae; genus JAJZZA01. Next base: position 3,112 of record JAJZZA010000115.1, read on the forward strand.
CGCGGGTAACCAGCCAGCGCCGAACTACGGTTAACGTGCCATTCCAGTTCAACGCCCCGTGCAACCCAGGCGTCACCCGGTCCAACGGACCAAGCTTGATATGAAAGGACTTCAGGATATTCTGAACGTGGTAGTGGGTGGTCCATCCGCGAAAATGGCGATGGGCGGTTTGAATCCAAATGGGAATGGCCTCACGAACCACCAAGGGACTCGGCCCTATCGTTTGGGAAAGGTTTTGCGATATCCGATCATGCTGGTTAATTCCTAGTCCCGCTTGTGCCAGAACCCGGCGAACCGTCGCGCGAAATGTCCAAAACCTGACGTTTCGGGTTCCTTGCGGACTTTCGACCACAATGTCGACATGTCGGAGCTGTGTGCCTGTAATCGTTGCGGCCAGCGCCGTAGCGGCGGTCGCCCCCCAGATCCAGGACCGTCGTCCGACGGTCTTCATAACAGCCAAAAAACGATGGCCTCCTTAAGAATCACCGAATTTCTGAATTCCCGCGCCCCTTTTGTCTCGTATGTCGAGCCACCACCAACACGATACTGTCGCTTCGCATCCTCCCACATCGCTTAAGTGGGAGCGACGCGAAAAAACAGCGAATAGAGATTCGACGTGGTTGTCGCAAATACCTCTTTTGTCAGGACATTTTTTTGCGCGGCGACAACTTCGGCGATGCGCACCACCCGCATGGGTTCGTTGCGCTGTCCGCGCCAGGGAACCGGCGCCAGGTATGGCGAGTCGGTTTCCACCAACATCCGCTCCAACGGCACAAACCGCACCACATCCCGTAACGCCTGGGCGTTCTTAAACGTAATCACCCCGGAGAATGATATATACCATCCCAGGTCCAACAACCCGCGGGCAAAGCCCAGGCTTCCGGTAAAACAATGCAGCACGCCGGCAGACACCCCGCTCTCGGCAATCTCCCGCAAGGTGTCAGCCTCGGCTTCGCGCGAATGCACGGCGGCCGGCAGCCCCGTCTCGCGCGCGATCAGGAGCTGTTCCCGAAATACCGCCCGCTGCACATCCGGCGTACTGTGGTTGTAGTGGAAATCCAGGCCGATTTCCCCGATTCCCACCACGCGCGGAGACGCGGTCCAACCGCGGAGGCGGGTCTTATCAGCTTGCCCCCAATCGCGGGCGTCATGGGGGTGCACCCCGACCAAGGCCCAGCAATTCCCATGGGAGTCCGCCCACGCTACGGCCGCCTCCGAGGTGGCTAGGCTATAGCCCGGAATCAAGAGGCCCAAGCCCTGGGTCGCAGCGCGCTCATACACTTCCTGACGGTCCGCATCGAACGCCGGATCCTGCAAATGGCAATGACTGTCAAACCCGACGAGCGTCATTTGATCCGGGATCCTTCCGGAAGCCGGTCGGCTGGACCCACTAAGCTCAATAGACCCTCGGAGCTCCCGGCCAGCAGCATGCCTTCGCTGACAATTCCCCGCAGTTTCGCCGGCCGTAAATTCGCCACCAGCACCACTTGTCGCCCCAGCAGAGCCTCGGGCTGGTAGTGCGCCCGAATCCCCGAGACGATGGTGCGTTCCCGTTCACCGTCGTACACGGTGAGCTTCAACAACCGGTCGGTCCCCGGCACCGTTTCGGCGGATCGCACGGTACCCACCCGCAGATCGATTTTCTGAAAATCCGCGAGGTCGATCCATCCGCTGGCCGGTTCCGGACCGGTTTGAGCGCCCGCTGACAAAGCGGGCGCCTGGGGGGCCGTCCGGTCCCGCCCGCCATCCTCCGGACGGTGCCCCGACTCGATGCGCGGGAACAGCGGATCCCCTCGCCGAATCCGGGTGCCTGCCGCGAGTCCCCCGAAAACGGCTTCCGCGAGCGCGGCGACGGGTTGAGCGACGCCGATTTGTTCGCGTATGCGCGAGGGGGTCTCCAATAAAAATGGTGACAGCAGCACCGACACAATACGCAACGTCTCCGCCAAGGCATACAGCACATTGTCAAGCCGGGGCCGCTGGGCCGGATCCCGCGCCAACGCCCAGGGCTGGGTCTCTTCAATATACTTGTTGGCGGTCCCCACCAATCGGTGAATCGCGACAATCGCACCGGAAATCTCGAGACCGTCCATGGCGGTTTGCACCTGGGCCAGGCAAACAGCCGCCTCTTTGGCCAGCACCCCATCGTCGTGCTCGGGCCGAAAAGGTGGGATTACCCCGGCGGCGAAGCGGCCAACCATGGCGGTCGTACGGCTGAGCAGGTTGCCGAGGTCATTGGCTAAGTCCACGTTAGTACGCAGCACCAGCGCCTCTTCGGTATACGTCCCATCCGCTCCGAACGGCACCTCGCGCAGCAGATAGTAACGGACGGGGTCCACCCCATACCGTTCAATCAGGCTAATCGGGTCTACCGCATTACCCAAAGACTTCCCGATTTTCCGATCCCCCAGTAAGAGCCAGCCATGGCCAAACACCCGTTCGGGCAATTCCAGTCCAAGCGCCATCAGCATAATCGGCCAGATGACGCTGTGAAACCGAACAATTTCCTTTCCCACCAAATGCACATTGGCGGGCCAGGTGCGCGCAAACCGTTGCGGCTCCTGGCCATACCCGGCGGCGGTGATATAGTTGGCCAGGGCATCAAACCACACGTAGATCACGTGCTCGGAATCCCCCGGTACCGGTATCCCCCAACTCATCCCCGTCCGGGAAATCGAAAGGTCTTCCAGACCGGCCTGAATGAAGCTCAGCATCTCATTGCGGCGGCTCGGAGGCTGAATGAATTCGGGGTGCGCGGCAATATGTTCCGCAATCCGCTCCTGATAACGGCTCATGCGAAAGAAATAGCTCGCCTGTGCAACGCGTTCCACCGGCCGTCCGCAGTCGGGGCATTTTCCGTCGACCAGTTTCGACTCGGTCCAAAATGACTCGTCGGGCAGGCAGTACCATCCGGTATAGCTGCCTTTGTAAATATCCCCCTGGTCATAAAGCCGCTGAAAGATCGCTTGCACCACACGAACGTGCCGGTCCTCGGTGGTGCGGATAAAATCGTCATAACTGATTCCCAGCCGTTTCCAGAGAGGGTCTTGAATGAATGAGACAATGCCATCCACAAACGTTTGGGGATCCAGCCCCGCCGCGGCGGCCGTTTTTTGAATTTTTTGACCGTGTTCATCGGTCCCGGTGACAAACCGCACCTCTTCGCCTCTTAGCCGGTGGTATCGAGCCAGAGCATCCGCCGCCACCGTGGTGTAGGCATGGCCGATGTGCAAATTGTCGCTGGGATAATAAATTGGGGTGGTGATGTACCACACGGAACGCCCCACCGTCTCGCCTCCTTGCTCATTGCTGCAGGTCTGAAACACAACAAAACCGCCCCCTCGCAAGGGGCGGCTGCACGCCGCGGTACCACCCTTTTTACCTCCGGCAGGGAGGCCTCTTGGTCCGTTAACGGGGACATCCGGAAACCTTACTCGCTTCGGGTTTCTGCTCAGGGGCCATCGTCCAGACATCACCTTCGGGCTCACACCATCCCCGATTCGCTTTGCGATCAGAGGTCTGGACACCTCCCCGTCACCGCTCAAGTGTCGGCAGTGTAGCAGACCCGAATTGTTCTGTCAAATCTTCTGGTTCCCCCGCGCCCAGGCCCCTGCAACAGGGAAAACGACAGCATACGACACGAGAAAAAATTTTTTCGACAAAACCCGCGAAATTGTTGACTATAAATTGGAAGTTCTGGTATGATGTTGGTAGTCGAATGTCGAATGTCAGGAAGGGGACGGATCTCATGAAATCAACCGGAATTGTTCGTCGCGTAGACGAGCTAGGCCGCGTCGTATTGCCTATCGAACTCCGCAGAACACTCAACATCAGCGACAAGGACTCTCTCGAGATTTATGTCGACGGCGAGAAGATCATTCTCAAGAAATATGAGCCGGCTTGCATCTTCTGCGGCAACGCCGAAGACATCGAGACGTATCGTGGAAAGAACATCTGCCACACGTGTCTTAAGGAATTGAACACCGAGGCGGTTTAGGACATTTTGCCCTGCTGCACTCGTCGGTACAGTTCCCGCTTGTTGATTCCCCATTGGGAGGCGAAGTCGCGAATCGCCTCTTTTTCTTTTTGACCCCCTGCCACGCGTTCCGCCACCATTTGTTCGAGCGTCGCCCAATCCGGTGCCGCCATCCGCGTTTCCGGCAACACCGGCTCCGGTTCCACCACCAGCACCAACTCGCCCCGCCAGGACCTCTCGCCGGCCAACCGCTCCAACGTCTCCCGCCGATACTCCTCATACCGTTTGGTCATCTCCCGCGCCACCAGCGCCCGGCGGCCAGGGCCCAATACCCGCGCCAAATCGTTCAACGTCTGGGCCATGCGGTGCGGGGCCTCGTAGATGACCCCGGTCCAGCGACTTTCCTTAATCTGGCCTAAACGGATCTCCCGTTCCCGACCATGCCGCGGCACAAATCCCCAAAATATGAAAGGATGGGGAAAGCCCGACACGGCAAACGCCGCGGTCACGGCCGACGGCCCCGGGATCACCCGCACGGCTAATCCCGCTTCCCACACGGCAGCCACCAACTCCTGCCCGGGGTCGGAAATTGCCGGCATGCCCCGGTCGCTCACCAACGCGACGCATTCCCCGTTGGTCAAACGCGACACCGCCTCCGCCACCCGCTGGCGTTGGTTATGCGCGTGAAACGACAGCATCGGGACCGCAATCCCGTGTTGCCGGCACAGCATCCCGGTGACACGGGTATCCTCCGCCAGGATAACCGTCATCCGCCGCAAGATCGCGGGTGCCCGGTATGACCAGTCTGCCCGATTGCCGATCGGCGTTGCGACCAGGTAAAGCGTAGCCGGGTTAACCGCTTCCGAAAAGTCCGGTTCCGCCATCGCCCGCCATCGCCCCCTTCTCGGCATGGGTCAACCGTTTTATGCGCCGTTCCTCCCGCAGTGCCGCTCCGTGCGCCATGGGGCCCTCCTGCCACACCAGCCGCAACGGGCCCCGCCCGCGCGTATACCGGGCCCCGCGGCCCATTTCATGGTCAGCCAGGCGGCGGGCTGGATCAGGACTGATGCCGGTGTAAAACGTGTTGTCTCCGCATGCGATGAGATAAACCCACCAGCCGCCGCTATCCGTTGCGGATCCAG
>JAJZZA010000116.1 GCA_021797825.1 Bacillota bacterium
ATCTACGCCCTGCTCCAAAATCAGGAGGGTGCACGATGAAACCCGCCGCCTTCGATTACGTGCGCGCCGACACCATTGACGAGGTGGTGTCGGTGCTGGCCCAAAACCCCGGCGAGGCAAGAATCCTGGCGGGCGGGCAAAGCCTGATCCCGTTATTAAACATGCGCCTGGCGGCTCCCACCGTGCTGATCGACATTAACCGCCTCCGGCAACTGGCCACGCTCGCCGAGGAACCCGGGGCGTCTTTGGCCACCGGTTGCCTGGTAACCCAGCGGAGCTTGGAACATTACGCCCGGGCCCACCCCGCTTGGGCTCTGTTGGCGGCGGGGCTAGCCCATCTCGGCCACCCCCAAACCCGCAACGCCGGCACCGTGGGGGGAAGCCTGGCCCACGCCGATCCCGCCGCAGAACTGCCGCTCCTCTTAACCATTCTCGGCGGGGTGCTCGAAGCTCAGGGTCCAAGCGGCACCCGGCTTATCCCCAGCCAGGAGTTTTTCCGGTTTATGTACACCACCGCGCTGGCCCCCGATGAGCTGTTGCTGGCCGTGCATTGGAACCGACCCCCGTCCGCCAGTGGGTTTGGATTTCACGAGGTAAGCGGCCGGCACGGGGATTTCGCCCTGGTGGCCGCGGCGGCTCTGGTCACCCTGGATGGATCCGGCCGGATCGACGAGGCGCGTCTGGCCGTGGCCGGCCCTGGGCCAACCCCGCTGCTGGTCAACGAAGCCCGCATGCTGCACAAAACCTCCGGCACCCCGCAGGATTTTGCCGGCCTGGCGGAGATCGTGGTGGAGGGCCTGGTGCCGCTGGATAGCTTAGAGGCCAAAGCGGAATTCCGCGCGCAACTGACGCGCGTGCTCATCATTCGCAGTCTGACGGACGCGTGGCAGATGGCTCAACAAAAAGCCGAAGGGGAAATCCGCCATGATTAAGCGCCAGGCTGGGGAGACGATGCCGGTGGTCATCACGATCAACGGCCATCCATATCGGCGGATCGTCGAACCCCGGCTGCTGCTGTCCGACTTTTTGCGGGACACGGTGGGATTGACGGGAACCCATGTCGGCTGCGAACACGGGGTTTGCGGCGCCTGCACGGTAGTGGTGGACGGCCTGGCCGTCAGAAGCTGTCTGCGGCTGGCCGTCTCCTGCGACGGATCTCGGGTGCTGACCGTGGAAGGCATCGCCCGGCGCCCCGAATTCGCGCGCATCCAAGCTGCCTTTGAACAACACCATGGCCTGCAGTGCGGGTTTTGCACACCCGGCATCCTGGCTTCGGCGGTGGCCGAAGTTGTTCACCGCGACTGTACCCCCCAAGCGATTGAAGAGATTTTGGCCGGGCATCTCTGCCGCTGCACCGGCTACGTGGGAATTCGCCGCGCCCTGCTGGCGTTAGGGGGAGGCCCGTCATGAATCTGGCCGAATACTTTTGGCGCGCTGTTCTGCGCTTTCCCCACCATCCGGCGCTTTCCGACCGGACCGTTCGGTGGACCTATCGGGAATTGGCCGATGAGGTCGGGCGGGTCGCCGCCAACCTCGCGGACCGGGGTGTCGGTCCGGGGGATCATATCCTGGTGATTTTAAAAAACCGCCGGGAAAACGTAGTCAGCTATTGGGCTGCGCAATGGCTCGGGGCGATTTACACGCCCATCAATTTCCGGATGACGGGGTCCGAAATCCTTTATTGCCTTAACGACTGCGACCCGCGGCTGGTCATCGCCGAGGCCTCGCTCAGCGCCGTGCTGGAGGAGGTGCTCTCCCAAGCCGCCACGCCGGTGCCGGTTATTTTCGCCGGAGACGGTTCCGCTGACGGCTTTGACGCCTTGCGGCGGCCCGGTCCGAACCCCCCCCTTTACCCGGCTGCCGACGACGCCACCGCCATTATGCTCTATACCTCGGGCACCACCGGCGCGCCCAAGGGAGTGCCCCGCTCCCATTTAAACGAATCGAGCGCGGCCTTGGCGCATATCATTCAAAACGGCTATCGGTCCCTGGACAGCACCATCGGCGTCATGCCGTTTTACCACACCATGGGCATGCGCTCCTTGTTGGCCGTCACCTTGCTAAACGGCCAGATGGTCCTGCTGCCCGATTACGACACCCCGGAGTTGGCGGCCGCCATTGCCGAGCACGGCATCACCACCCTTTATCTGGTGCCCACGGTCTATTTCGGTCTGGTCAACCTGCCGGATCTGGACCGTTATGATTTCCGGCAACTCAAAAACATCGGCTATGCGGGGGCCGCCATGACCAGTTCCCTCACCCGCCTATGCTTTGAGCGCTTGGATCCGGAGATTTTTGTCAACCACTTTGGCAGCTCGGAGATCTACACCTTTACCACCTGTTCCTGGCTCGACCGCAAACCGACGTGTGCCGGCCGTCCCGGCCTGCATGCGGCCATTCGGGTGGTGACCGCTGACAGCGAACCCACCGTCGGTCCCGAGGACACGGTCACGGCCGGCGAGACCGGGGAGGTAATCGTCCACCTCTCGTCGCCGGAAGCCTTCCGCGGCTATTGGAACCGGCCCGACGCCAACGCCAAAGCCCTCCGCGAGGGATGGTATTTCACCGGCGATGTCGGGGTAATTGACGACGAAGGCGACCTCTGGGTCCGCGGTCGCGTCGACGATATGGTGATTTCCGGCGGTGAAAACATTCATCCGTTGGAAATTGAAGACGTCTTAAGCCAGCACCCCGGGGTCCTCGAAGCCGCCGTGGCCGGATTGCCCGACGACCGCTGGGGACAGGTCATCACCGCGTTTGTCGTGCCCCGGGATGCCCGTTTAACTGCCGGCGAGCTCGACCGCTTCTGTCGCGAGAGTCCCCAGTTGGCACGATTTAAGCGGCCGCGGCATTATGTTTTGGTGAAAGCCATCCCCAAATCGCCGGTGGGAAAAGTCTTGCGGCGCAAACTGCGCGAAGGGGACTACCAACCGTGGTCCGAGCAACCGGAGAAACGCCCTGAGGAGGATTGAACATGGCGGACTTTGACGGCTCCATTTTAACCGTGACCCATCATCCCGAAAAATCGGCGGCGGTGGTCACCTTAAACGCCCCTCCCTTTAACGTGGTGACCATTGCCACCCGGGAACACCTGGCGTCGCTTTTTGACGGCTTCGACAAGGATCCCGCGGTGCGCGTCATCATCTTGCAATCCGCCGGCGAGCATTTTTCGTCGGGGGGCGACATCCCCGGCTTTCTCGCCGCGTCGCCCGAGTATTTGTCGGAACTCCACCGCAATGTGGCCGCTCCCGAGCGATGTTCCAAACCGGTGATTGCGCGGTTGACCGGCTTCACCTTTGGGGTGGGACTGGAACTGGCGCTGGCCTGCGACTTTCGGATCGCCTCCGACACCACCTTGCTGGCGCTTCCCGAAATGCGGCTCGGAATGATTCCGGGCAGCGGCGGCACCCAGCGCGTGGCCCGATTGGCTGGCCTCGGCCGGGCCAAGGACATGATTATGCGGGCTCGCCGCATCGCCGCCGCCGAGGCCTGGCAATGGGGCCTGCTCACCGAGGTGCTCTCGCCACCCCAGCTCGACGAGCGTGTGTGGAACCTGGTCGACGAGCTATTGGCGTTTTCCCCGCTCGCCCAGAAATATGCCAAACGCGCGCTGAACGAAAGCCTGCAAGGGCCCTTGCAAAGCGGGCTGGAGTTCGAGGGGGCGCTCTACGGATTCTTGCGAACGTCAGCGGATTTCCAAGAAGGCGTGGCGGCATTTAAAGCCAAACGCGCGCCGCGGTTTCAAGGGAAATAGGCGGAAAGCCGCTTGCCGGCCAGGCCGGGGTCCTGGCTCCCGGCCTGGCCCTTGACCTTAAAGAGCGCGGGGATGTCGCCGGCGTTGGGCTGCGACGACCGCGAGGCCGGCTAAGCTAAGGGGCGGCATGCTGAAGGCGTGGGAGGAGTCCGCAGCCAAAAGAACCTGGGGAGCGAGCAAGAGCCGGGCCGCCACCGGGGACGAGCTAGGCTCCCCCGTCAAGCATCCGCGGCCCAGCGCCTACGGCTGTCGTCAGCAACCTAAACGTGTGGATTGCCGACTTAAGCGAGCGGCGCCAGGACCCAAACCGCTAAACTCATCCGCCTCGGCTGGATGGTATCGACGCAGCCGGGTTGCACTGCGCACGGAACGGTGACCGGCATGGTCTGGCGTCGCGTAAGAATCACGGTCACGTGCCGCATCTCGCAAGAACGATCTGCCCCTCGCCCAAGGAGACCACGGCAAGAGGGCACCTGGCCCCGAGCGCATTGTGCGGCGAGCCCGCAAGGTCACATGGATTGACCCGGAACGAAGCGGAGACATCCCCGTGTGGCTTTGGGGAAAACATTTTGCCTCCGTGCGCTTCATGCCGTGCTTCGCAACTTTGGGGTGCGATAGCCATTTTTTTAGAGGCCCCTCAATTCTGGTGGCTGCCTCCATTTGCGCACAACACACGGGATTCATGTTCCTGCCGGGAATGAATCTGGCAGCCGGGCGGATGCACCGGGTGGAAATCCGGTGCATCCCCGCCACGACTGGCCTGAGCGTGCTGGCAGAGTCTCCCCTCCCCAGCCCCGCCGCCTCAAAATTTGACGACCACTTTAAAGGCCTGGCGTTCATTAAACAGCCGGTATCCTTCGGGAACGTCTCCCAAAGAAATGCGATGGGTAATGATTTGTTCAGGATGAAGGACATCGTGCGCGATTAACGGCAGAATCTGGGCCGCGAGCCGCATAGGATCGCCCACTCCAAACCGGATGGTCAGTTCCCGCACGAACCCGTCGAGGGCGTTTAAAGGATAGTTGTCCTCCAGGTGAACCCCCACGATGGACACCGTGCCGTGCGGTCTCACCACCCCCACGGCGGTGTCGAGCGGGGCCTTGCCCCCTACCGCTTCAAGCGCCACATCGGCACCGCGCTGATCGGTGCCCGCCGCAATCACCGCTTTGGGATCCTGCTGCTCAAAGTTTATCGCAACGCTGCCAAACCTCTCTGCCATGGCCAACCGTTCGGGAATCCGGTCAATCCCGTAGACCCGCGCGGCTCCTTGCACCCGGGCCGCCATCTGCGCAAAGATGCCGACCGGTCCGCAGCCGACCACCGCCACAACATCGCCCGGCTTCACGCCCCCGTTAAGCGCACAGAGATATCCGGTGGTAAGAATGTCGCCCAAGAACAGTACGCGTTCATCAGGCAGTGCCGACGGCACCCGAATTAAGACCGTGTCGGCAAAGGGAATCCGCACCTGTTCAGCCTGTCCGCCCCCCAAGCTCTCGCCAAACGCGGGCCCGTAACCAAAGAGGCTCCGGCGCGGACAGTTCCAGTGCTGCCCCTGGCGACAGTACCAACACGTGCCGCACGCCGTGATATCTGACGCCACGACCCGGTCGCCCACGGCCAGCGTTGCCACCTTCGACCCGACTTGGGCCACCGTGCCCATAAACTCGTGGCCCATAACGATTCCCGGTTCAAATCCCGGCACCTCGCCATGGTAGGCATGAAGATCGGTTCCACAGATGGCGGCGGTGCTGACGTTTAAAATGGCATCCGTATCGGCTAACAATTGAGGGGACGCGACGTCTTCCACGCGAATATCCCGCGGCCCGTGCCACACAGCGGCTTTCATCATTATTCCTCCTCCTCCTTCTTCCTCCTTCTTTCTCCTTCTTCCTCGGTTGGTTGGTCTGCTGGTTCTCCCACGCATAACCGGTGCCCAGGGGGCCGTCAGGCGGCACTGCGAAACGGCCCGGGGCATAACCTAAAATGGCCCTGCGTCGGGAATTCGTCGTCCCCGCTTCCGGGTTGTCGGGCCGTTGGCTGGTGGTCGGGCCATATCGCGCTGTCCTCGGCACATGGGGCTATTGGGGTCATAAGCGAAGGAAGCCGGGACGTCACCATCACCTGTTGACTCGCCCGAGCGGCTGTCCGGAATTTTGTCACATATCGGCTGGGCCCACAGCGTTCGCAACCTGGCCATATTATAACGGCTTTCCTAACCTGACAATTTCGATTATTTGCTCTGCTCTTACATTTTGCCCACGGTGTGAGTCGCTTCGTTGGGCGGTCCCATTTCCCGCACATTCCCCAGGAATCGATCGTTGCGCGACGGGATGGACGCATGAGGTTGCAGGAAGCCCCGATAGATGGGGTCAGGCATCGCCAGGCGATAGCCCCGAACGCCACCGTGGGGGACACACTTTTGACATCTTGCCCCATTTGCGAGACGCCGAGGACCCGCATTCACCCTGGCTCGATCGCGAGCTGCCGCTTGCCGTCTGCCCCGGCATCAGCAATGTTTGCGCCAGCCCGGCCAAACCCGGAATCCCGCCGGGCTCGCCGCGCCGGCGCCCATCCCCGGCGCACGCCAAGCCTCCAAGCCCGGCGCGACACGCGGCAGCAGCCAGGCCAGACCACGGCGCTAAATGGACAGGGTGAAAGATGGCCGCCCGCACCCCCGTTGACCAGGGTTAAGGGGTCCGGGAGGATTGCCCAGGATGCCGCTCCCGTCGCGAGAAATGAGTGGCCCGCGTCGACGCCCCGGGGTGACTGACGAACCCGGGGGAACCGACGCAGCTGATAAACCTGGGTAGCGGTCGCTTGGCTGGCACCGAAGAACCCTGGCGGTGGTGCGCGGGGCCGTCCCGCGACTGGCGGTGACCGGACCGATGCGAGATCAGACGTCGCGCAATCGGCAATCCGTGACCGCAAATCCTTTCGCCAACCGAACGATGCTTGAGGACATTGGCCGCTGCAACCGACAGCCCGCGTCTGGGTCTACGGCCGCTTCGCCAGCAGACGTTTCAGCAACGGTCGTTTGGCTGGAAAATGGGGGCGGAGGGTAATGCTCTGCCCCTGCAGCAGCTTTGCGGGCGTCGCCCCCGTCATATCTTCCGCAACCGTCTCTCCATAGCGATCCTTGAGCAAATCGTACGCCACCGGCAAGGTCAAAGGCCGTTTATCGACCGAGTGGCCATCGGTGGCGACCGCTTGAATCAGTCCCTGGTCAATCAGGCGCCATCCCGCGGCTTGGACCTCCTCCCCGAATTGCCCGGTCAAAGACCCCATGGAGGCGACCCCCATAATCCCCATCGCCATGAGGCGCTCGCCGAGTTCAGGCATTTTGCGCAAACCGCGGTTCCGTTCGGGATGAATTAAGAAAGGGCGCACCCCGGACAACCCCAACTCGTACAGGGAGTCTAGGGTATAACTCGGAAAATCCAGCGATGGCAATTCCACACAGAGGTACCCGCTCTCGCCGACCGGCAAGAAGGCTTGATCACAAAAGCCCTGCGCCAGATTGCGTCCCAGCCGGACCTCCATGGCGGAAACCAGCGCAATCGGAATATCGTGCGTGAAAACCCACTCGCGCACGGCATTAAATGCTTCCCAGTAAGCCTGCGCGGTGACCTGGTAGTGATTGTCGTTGGTATGGGCGACCGCAACCAGCGTGTGGATGCCGGCGCTTGCTGCCTGCCTGAGGTTCGCCGCGGTTTGCTCCAGATTTCTGGGGCCGTCGTCAAGATTCGGCAGAACATGGGCGTGCAGATCGATCACGGATGTTCTCCGTAACCATAGTAGTACGATGCCATGGCCGCGTCATCAGCCGGCAGCCCGTTGAAAACGATTCCTAAGATACGCGCGTGAACTTGTACCAAAAGTTCCTTGGCCTTGATATCCACCTTCCGGGAGGCAAAATTCGCCCGCACCACCAAGAGCGTGCCATCCACCGCCTGGCTAAGCGCCACCCCGTCGGTAAAGGCGACAACCGGAGGCGTATCCAGAATAACCATGTCATAACGGTCTGCCGTCAACGCGATGAGCCGGCGCATCGCCGCAGAACTTAATAATTCGGAAGGGTTAGGGGGCAACGGACCGCTTGGCATAATCGTCAAATTTTCCACCGGCCCGGCGCTCAGCATGCTTGACCAATCGTCCATGCGGGTCAAGGCCGAGGTCAACCCCACGCGCGTGGTCAGCCCAAACAATTGATGAATGGTCGGACGCCTCAGGTCGGCGTCCACCAGCAACGTAGAAGTGCCGGACTGCGCCATCGCGATGGCGAGATTCGCGGCCGTTAAGCTTTTGCCCGCCTCGGGAATGCTGCTGCTGAACCTCCCCACGGATAAATCCGGGGGGTTCTAAAAACCTATACCTTCACACTCTCAGCGGCTCTCACTCCCGCTTGCGCGGGAGTTACATCATCCGCTGTCTTATGCTCCGGCAGGCTGTCTT
>JAJZZA010000117.1 GCA_021797825.1 Bacillota bacterium
AGGGAAGACACTTCGGCTCCACCCGTTTGACGGTTGGAGGAGTTGTCGACAGTGATTTGGGCTATTCCCCCGTACTTCAGCCCCGGGTCGTTGGGTGCTGTGGAATTCCCGTTTAATGTAACAACTGCAGTCGGCCGAATCGGAATCGGACCCTGAATCGTCTGCGGGCCCGATGTGCCCGGGGCGCTCGTGGCAGACTGATTGCGGGCCATGGGTGCCGCTGCGAAATAAAGGTCATAGCCTCCCGTGTTGGGATTCGCGGTGGTGCTGACAAAAACAGCGTTGACCACGTTGGCTAGGCCCTGGTAGAATTCGGCGTGCCCATGCGGTCCCAAGGATAACGTGCCTTGGCTCCCCACGATGGGCTGACCGCCGCTGTTGCGAACAAAGTCGGGCCCTTCCACCACTTCTTGGGTGCCATTGGTTGTGCCAATGGCTATCAGGTAACCGGTCTTTTGCACCTGGCGCACGGAACGGATGGTTCCCGTGACAAAATTGTGTGTTACCGACAGGGCCGTGACTTGTCCGCGGCTGGTGATGACTTGGGCGATATCACCATACGTTAATGAACGATTGTTCATGGATATGGGCACGCCATTTAAAGTGACCCGCGCGTCGGCCGCAACCGGCGTTGGTCCTTGGACCGCGTAACTCCACGGCAGGGTCGCCCACTCTGCCGTGTAACCCGACTGCGACCCCCCGCTGCCCACGAGAATGGCGTTAGCCGCACCGGTTGCCACCTGCGGCAGGGTTGGGCTGAAAAACTCCGCGTTTCCGGTTGGGCCCAGGGCAAGCGTGATCATCGCCCCGGGCGCGGGGAGCCCGCCGTCGTTGGCCACGAAATGGCTACCTTCACCCACCACCGCCACGGTTCCCGCGGGCGTCAACAGTTGAAGGGCCGCCCGGCTCGGCGACGAGTTTGAACGTACCGTACCCTGGTAGAGCCCCCGCACGGACTGGGAAGTTGCAGCCAGGGCGACGACCTGGCCCAGTCCACCGGTGGTGCTGGTGTAGCTTACGGTCACCTGCAAGATGTCTCCGTAGGTAATCTGGCTCGGGGTTGCAGGCTGGCCGTTAAGCGTTACCGTGGCATTGCTGGCAAAGAACACCGGGCCTTCGGCCACCGGTACGCCAAGCGGAACCGATTCGTTGAACCAGTATAGCCAATACCCCGGGGCACCATCGAGTACGGCTCCCTGGGCCACATTCATGCACACAATGTCGTGGTAGACGATAGTCGTGGCGGTTTGTGCCTGAACCGCCTGTCCTGGCACCCATATTCTCACGAAGAGTGAAAGCGCCATCAGCCAGGTCAGCAGAACCAGTGGTCGGGTCTGTCGCGCGCGGCCTGTTCGCTTGAACACACAGTATCCCTCCTTGAGTTCCTATATATGAACCATATTTCGTTACTAAGAAATGCAAGACGAGTTTATATCGGAATAATGCGACATGTAAAGGGGTGAACATCGGGGAAGTTTAGTCTTTATCCCTTGCCCAATAATTTTTGGGGAATGGTAGATTTCTTATATAGGAAGTCATTGGCCAAATGACGAACATGATTTTGGCAAATGTTTCTTTCGATGCCCGCCGCAGGGGCCTTCCTGTGCGGCAGATAAGGTATCACCCGGGGGCACGAGACCGGACATGGCGCCGAAGCGGTTGCCGCGACTTCGCGCATTATTCGGCGGGTGCGAAGGGTTTTCCGCCGGGTGAACGGGTTCCGCTTTTAAATCGGAGCCATCGGCTGCGGAGAAAACTATTTGAAAGTATTGACTTGCGACGCAACGGGGTTATGATGAAGTTTAGAAACGAGAACTATAGTTTACACATGTGTCTCGGCTGTTTGATTATCGGACTGATGATCAGGCCAGTCTAACCTAGTAAGGAGGGTTACACTACGATGTCAAGACGGTTTCCGTTGGTTCGTCAAGCAGGAGTCTTAGGGGCAGCACTGGTACTGTCCGCCACTGCGGGGGGTTGCGGTGCCAGTTCCTCAACGAGCAATGCGGGAGGAGCTTTTCGCGGTACGATCACCATGTGGGCCGGTGCCTACTATACACCCCAGCCAGCCACCTCCTCCAACCCGAACCCGCCCACTGAATTGGCGAAGCTGGCCAAAGAGTGGGAAACCACCCATCCCGGCATCACCATCAAATTTCTTCCCGTGCTGCCGCCAACGGTGCAAGATACCGCCTGGCTGGAGACACGAATCGCGGCAGGACAAGCTCCTGACGTCAGTTATCTAGATAGTGTGGGCATAGCTAATCATGTGATTCCGCTGGGAACATTCGTCAATCTCACGCCGTATTTTAATAAGCCGAACCCGTACGTACCGGGCAACAAGGCCTGGGGGGATCTTTGGACCGCGACTGACCGGGCCGCCGTCACCGCATCGAACGGAGCCACCTATGAAGTCAACGCCGACACAGTCGGCACGCCAATCTATTACAACAAGACGATGTTTGCCAAAGCGGGAATTACCAGCACACCGACCACGTGGGCGCAGTTCATGCAGGACGTGCACCAGCTGAAGGCGGCAGGATTGACGCCGATGGGTTGGGACCTCACCGCGTCCTACTACGGCAACGGCGGTTATGCCTGGTTAAACAACTATTTTGAGAGCAATTTTTACGGCAATCAGTTGTCATCCATGCGCTACGACGGTCAGGCCGGTATCACTGCCCTGGACGAGGCGATCGCCGTGAAAAAGGGACTCATGGGACCGGCCAATGCGCGCTTCTTTGCATGGTGGCCCGCAGTGCGCAATCTGAGCCAGTATTTTCAACGCGGCTACGAATCCGCAGGTTCATCTTTAGGCAAGGTCGGTCTGGCCGAGTTGTTTGTGCAAAATCAGTTTGCCATGTACCTGGGGGGATCGTGGGACATCGGATATATCAAGTCTGCTCACCCCAATTTCCAATGGGGAACGTTCGCCTTGCCCCAAGTCGATAGCGCCGTGAGTTCCTATGCCACATCGGTCAACACTTCCAATGTGATTGCCGGAGTGGGTGGGGGAGCTTTTGTGTACCCGGTTCCGACCCAAAAGGCGGACCACAGCATGACTCCGGCCAAATTGAAGGCCGTGATCAATTGGCTGCAATTTATCACCACGCCCCAACACGATCAGGCCATCGTGAATCAAGTTCCCGGCTTTCTTCCCATCGAAATCGGGACTCATCCCGCACCCCAGCTAAGTCAGTTCGCCGCTCAAATCTCGGGGGCTACGGCTGCGTTGTCAACTGAAGACGGTGCCACCTTAACTCCGACCGAGTTGCAAACGGTGTATCAAACCTGGGAGCAGTATATGCTTGGCCAAATTTCCTTAAGCCAAGCGAAAACCACCTTGTTGCCTGTGGTGCAGGCGGCCGCCAGCCAGGTTATCGCGCAAGCGGAGAAATCCGGTATTAACGTGCAACAGATGATGAATAAATAACCGTGGTAGGCAGCAAAACCGGTGGACGAAGGAGGGGTATGGCATGTCGGTTGGTGAGCAAAGACCATCCGGGCCGGCGCCGGTTCGGAAGCATCGTAGTTTCGGGACGGGGAGATCCTACCGGCATGCCATTGTCGGTTATGTGATGGTGTTGCCGACAATGGCCGTGTTACTGGCATTTATGTATTACCCCGCTTTGCAGGCACTGACCTTTTCGTTTACGGACTGGAATGGCATTGGGATCCCGTCGTTTGTCGGATTAGCCAATTATGTCAGCGCAGTCCAAGACCCGAACTTTGTGGCGGCAGTGGTGCATGTTTTCATTTGGATGGGGGTGGGTCTGCTTATTGGCCTGGTGCCGGCGTTTATCGTGGCGGAGTTGATTTTTAGTCTGACAAACAGTCGACATCAGGCTTTGTATCGCAGTCTTTTCGTGTTGCAGATGGGTATCCCCATCCTGGTTATGCTGATGATGTGGGGATTTATTTATCAGCCTAACGTGGGACTGCTGAACAGTTTGCTGAACGCTGTCGGACTTTCCGGCCTGGCCCATGACTGGCTGGGCAATCCCCACCTGGCTTTGGCGTCCCTGATGCTGATGGGATTGCCGTGGGTATCGGGATTCAACCTCTTGGTGTACTCGGCGGGTTTGCACCGTATCCCGCCGGAAGTGCTGGAAGCTGCGCGTTTGGACGGAGTGTCGTCGCTCAAGCGCACCTGGCTTATCGACCTGCCGCTGGTGCTTAGTGAAACACGAACCCTGACGATTTTGATCTTGATCAGCGTGGTGCAGATCGTAACCATTCCCTTGGTGCTCACCCAAGGCGGACCGGTCAATGCGACCATGATGCCCGGCCTTTATGTCTACGTTACGGCGTTTACCGAGGGACGCATGGCATACAGTTTGGCCATCGGCTCTTTTGTTTTCGTGGTCACGATGGGACTTACCCTATTGACCTTTCGATTTGTAAAACCATCGACCGAGTACCGGTGAGAGTCGACACCAGAAAGGAAACCGATGCTAATGGCTGGCACCTCCAAACGACAATGGGTCGTGCACGTTGTGCTAATTACGATGTTGTTTTTAACATTTTTGCCGTACCTGTTTATGGTGATGACGTCGACCAAGACCAATGCCCAGATGGTTCATCAAACCTGGATACCGACCTGGCCAATTGCCTGGGCCAACTATGCTGGAGCTTGGGGCCTCGTTTCGCGAGATATAGTGAATACACTAATTGTTGCCGGCACGTCCATAGCCGGTATTTTGACGACCGCCACATTGGCGGCGTATGCATTCGCCCGACTGCGGTTTCGCGGCAAAGAAGTGCTCTATATGCTGATTCTGGCGTTGCTGATGGTACCTAGCGTTTTAATGCTGATTCCGTTGTACCTGGAAATTGTTACGATGCGATTGACCAACAACTATTTTGGCCTGATCCTGCCCTATATCGCGATGGGCCAGCCGTTTACGATTCTTTTGACCAGAGGTGCCATTGCGACGCTACCCGAGGAGCTTTTTGAGGCTGCCCGTCTCGACGGCGCCAGCGAGTGGATTGCGCTGCGTGCTATCGCGGTGCCGTTGATTGGCCCTGTTCTCATTAGCGCCGGCATTATGAATTTCTTGACCATATGGAACGATTATGTCTTGCCGTTTGTGGTGATGAACGATCCCAACAAATGGACCGTCAGTCTGGGCGTGGCACAGCTGCAGGCGTCATTCGGCGTTACGCCGCAATGGGGGGTGGTTTTCGCTGGGTATGTCATCGCTACCATTCCCCTGCTGGTCATTTTTGTTCTGGGGATGAGGTATTTCGTGCGCGGGTTGACGAGCGCGTCGCTGTCGCTTTGACCAGGACGAAAGGTTCCCTGGGGAAGGAGGCACCATCATGCAGGTAGAAGAGATTCGGGTGGCGGGGGTGCCGGCTTTGGTGTACAGGGCTGGCCGTACCGCACTAACCATCATTCCCCAATGGGGGGGCAAAGGGGTGTCTCTCCGGCACGGGGTGCATGAATTCCTGGATGTTGACGAGGCACAGCTCGGTCCAGTAGCGGGGCTGCACCGTTTTGCCGAAACGATGCCGCTGGGTTGGGATGAGATGCTGCCTACCATTCGCGAAGCGGAATATCCCGACGGGAAGTATGCCCGAACCCATCTGGCTGACCACGGAGACTGCTGGAATCAGGCGTGGACCCAGGGCCCAACGTTGGCGACTTGGCAAGTGCAAAGTCGCCTGTTGCCGATCCGCATGTCACGAACCGTGTGTGTACGAGACGGCGAAGTCGAACTGCAGTACCGCTTCTGGAATCAGTCCGAGGACATGCTCTATCTGTTTCATGCCCCTCACCCCTTGTTCTTGGTGCGTCAGGGCAGCGAGGTGGAGATTCCGGGAATTCGCCAGGTGGAGCTGGTGGCGGGACGCGAGCCGCGGCGCACCGTCAACTTTCCGGTGGATAACACCTCTTTGCCTCCGCGCGATCTGAGTCGGGTGCAGTTGCACCGATCACCCAGCTCATTCAAATACTACACCCAACACCAACCGGAATATGCACGGCTGCATCACCCTGACGGGTCCGCCGTGACCGTGCGGGCATCGCCGCTGTACGTCACCTTCGCGGTGTGGGTGAACCAGCGCGGATACCGAGATCGCGCGCAGGTGGCTATCGAGCCATGCACCGCTTTCTATGAGGACATTCCCACCGCCCTCGCCGAAAACCGCATTCCGCAACTACCCCCGCGAGCAGCGCTCGACGGGACCGTGACCTTGGCGCTAAGTGAAGGCCATGATGAGTAACGAGGGCATTGAGGGAATCAGATAGATTAGCAGTGGGAGGTCAACGGTATGACGGCAACGGCATCCAAGAGCGAGGCGGAATTTTCCCGCGCCAGAAAAGTCTCTCCAGGGGGAGTGCACACGTCGCTACGCAACGTTCCTCCGCATTTAGCATTCGTCCGTGCAGCAGGAGCTTACCTGTGGGATGCCGACGGTCACCAATATGTAGATTATCACTGCGCGTTCGGACCCATCGTGCTGGGTCATTGCCATGCCACGGTGCGCGATGAAGTGATGCGGGCGTTGTCCGATCTGGATTTGGTGGGCGTCGGTATAATTCCCCCGGAGGTTCAACTGTCCGAAAAAATTGTCGAGCACGTGCCCTCGGCGGAAATGGTGTTGCTATGCAATTCGGGGTCGGAAGCTACCTACCATGCCCTGAGAGTGGCCCGGGCCGCAACTGGCCGGCTTACCATCCTAAAATTCCAGGGATGCTATCATGGGTGGCACGATTCGGTCTTGCGCAATATCATTAGTACCCCCGATCAGTTGGGCAAGATTGACGCCGGGTCCGCCGGCATGATGCCGGAGGCGCTTGAGCACACGCTGGTAGCCCGATTTAATGATTTGGAGGATGTTGAGGTTAAGCTTAAACAACATCCGGGACAAGTGGCGGCCATTATTGTCGAACCGATTCCGCACAATGTCGGCACCTTGCTTCCCGATCCGCAATTTCTTTCCGGATTGAGGAGGTTGGCGGATGAGCACGGCGCTCTTTTGATTTTCGACGAAGTGATTACCGGGTTTCGGCATGCCCTAGGGGGAATTCAAGCCATTACCGGAGTAACCCCCGATTTGACGGCTTTAGGCAAGGCTCTCGCCAATGGCTACCCGATTGCCGCATTGGCTGGACGTCGCGCGATCATGGAACGATTCAACACCCGGGTCGGCGGCGATGTCTTTTTTGCCGGCACTTTCAACGGCGGGGTGGTGGGGTCGGTCGCCGCCCTCGCCACCATCCGTATCATGGAAAGCGAGCCGGTTCACGACCGCCTGTTTGCGTTAGGTGAGCGTATGCGCCGCGGTCTTGGCGAGATCGTTGAACGGTTGGGGATTCCCGCCATCGTTACGGGATTCGGATCGGTCTACACCGTCTATTTCATGGAGGGGCCCGTTCGCAGCTTCGAGGACCTATTGCGCAACGATGGTGATCGGTATGTGCGTTATCGGCGGGCTCTGATTGATCGGGGGGTATTCGAAATGCCCACCAATTTAAAACGCGCCTGCGTTTCGTATGCGCACACCGAGAGCGATGTGGATGAGACGCTGAATATTGCCGAAGACGCGCTGCGGGTGGTGGCTAACTGATGGCGACTTTTGCGGACGGCGCGGTGCGCGGTGTCGCCGTGATTACCGGAGCGGGGCGGGGCATCGGGCGCAACTTGGCGCAATACCTGGCGGGGACGTTTCGACCCTTGGTGTTAGTGGCGCGCACGGCCACGGAGTTGGCCGAATCGGCCAGGGCGGTGGAGGCGGCGGGAGGCGTAGCCGTCACCAGACCCCTGGATGTCACGGACGAAGAGGCGGTGACCCGTCTGTTCCAAGAAGTGGTGGCACCAGCCGGGCCGCTCCGCCTGGTGGTGAACAACGCGGGTCGGTTCCGCGGAATCGGTCCGGTGGCCGAAGTGTCGGTGCAGGCCTGGTGGCGCGACGTCAGTGTCAATTTGTTGGGATCCTTTCTGGTCGCTCGCGCGGCCATCCCCGTTTTGCGCCGCGGGCAGGGCCCCCGATACATCATCAATGTAGTGGGCGGAGGCTTTGCCGAGCCCCTGGCCAATGGTTCCGGCTATGCCGCATCGAAAGCCGCCCTGGCTCGTTTGACCGACTGCTTGGCTGTCGAACTGGAAGACGCCGGGATCGCTGTTTTTGGTTTGGGACCCGGCTTTCATCATACGGCCCTGGCGGAA
>JAJZZA010000002.1 GCA_021797825.1 Bacillota bacterium
CTTATCAGAGTGCTCAAAAGGAATCGTTGCCGTGCTCTTAACTGGGAAGCGGCCACCGGTCGACTATTGGATGGCCGACCCACCGGCCTTTCATCACTACCAGAATCTGGCTTATGGTGGCAAATTTACGAATCGTTGCCATACGCCCATCGTGTTGCACGGGTCGCAGATCAAAGACCTGGCCATCCGACGTCGCTAAGGGCTTCGCCACGCCGCGATCGCCGCCGAGCGTGCGCTGGGCCAATTGATCGGGAGATAAATGCCGCAGGTCCTCGGCGATCTGTTCGGTCGCCGCAGCGGCCGTTTTCGGGGACATTGTCACCTGCGGATCGTCGGCCGCAAACGAGAGCCACCACTGACCGTCTTCCACGGCAATATGAATGGAAGACGGCACCGAATGGGGCCGATGCGCCACGTAAGGAAGGATCCCGACGGGAAAGCTGTCGGTTCCGACATGTAGGTGATCGCCTGCGAGGTCTCCTCCCGCAGCTTCTCGCCGGGGAATAACCCGAAAAAGTTCTGCGGTGATCCGGACCGATTGCTTTCGGGATTTCCTCTTGATCTTCGGGCGCCCCCCAAGCTTGTTGAAAAACCGCGGATAGGCCTGGCGAAACTTGACCGCGCCATTACGCAAAATCTGCGCGGGCACCGGTTTAAGAAACGCCGTGCGTTCGGTAATGAAGCGGCTGTACTCTTGGTCGACGGGAACCGTTTCGCCAACCATCCCCACCATCTGCCGCTGAAAGCGGCGGTAATAGCGATCTTCTTGGACCTTGGCATTGTAGATGACCCGTTGGCACCCGATCCACCGGAGCAAGATCTGCTCCGGCTCTGGACTCGGATATAGGCGACACTTATAACCGTTCAGCATGCCCTCACCCTCTTGCCTTGGTGCGTATTTCCATTAACTCATTAAGCTCCGATGAATGACACAGACATGATGTCTGCCTCACATGCCGTGTACTCCCTTCGGCTACATATCGTTTTCGTGACCAAATATCGACGGAAGACCTTAACGCCAGAACTCCTCGCGGCCTTGCACGAGGCGTTCGCCGACATTCTGGACGCCTGGCGTTGTACCCTGATGGAGTTCGGGGGGGAAGCGGATCATGTCCATTTGCCGGTGGGTATCCTTCCCGCGCTGAACCTTTCTACCTTGATTAACCATCTCAAGTCCGCCAGTGCGCGGAGGATGCGGAACCGTTTTGCCGATCACTTACGAAAGTTTGATTGGAAACCGTACTTTTGGCACCGGGCCTATTACATCGGCAGTGTCGGAGGGGCATCTTTGGATACGGTAAAGCGCTATGTCGCGGCTCAAGGGACGCAAGAAAAACCCCGCCAGGCGGCCAAGAGGCCGCCCGCCCGCTTGACCCCACCAGTACTCGCTGTAAAGCTCGCCTCTGGGCTATCGCCTAAGAAGGGGAATGTGCGGGCATTATGTTACCGATAGGGATTGAGCCCAGACGGTCGCGGGTTTATGAAAACTGTGTCGAAAATTGTACTTATTTGTACCCCACTTATGGTCTGGTTAATATTCGTACGACAGGATAACAGGCACGGCGGATATAACAGTCGTGGCCGCTAAAACATTGCGTCATAAGAGTAAGCGGGGGACTGGATCGGTGTACAATGCCAATAGACACGGTTATCAGAAAATACAACGGAGTTGTCCTCTTGATTGCCAGCCGTCCAGGGTTACATCCTGGGAAAGGGGGTCCATATGCGACAACAACCCATACGTACCGGTGTGTCGCGGTACGCACCACGCATTGTCCCGGCACTTGTTGGACTCGGCTTGGCCACCGCGCTGGCGGGCTGCGGTGCAACCGCGGCCGCCTCTTCTGCGCCCACCACCTCGTCCTCACCGTCGTCAGGGACATCGAGTCCGTCCGCCCGCACCGCGTTGATGAAACTGGGCTCAGCCAATGTGGCAGGGAAACAGGAAACCGTGCTGCAAAACGGCCAGGGCATGACGCTTTACTATTTTACCAAAGATACCGCGACGGCATCGCATTGCACGGGGCTGTGCACGGTTCTGTGGCACCCGCTACTGGCCGGATCGTCCGCGCCGGGACCGGTTTCCGGCTTATCCGGGCACGTCACCACCGTTTCTGATGTCCACGGGAAACAAGTCGCCTATAACGGCCACCTTTTGTACACGTTTTCGGGCGACGGTGCCCCCGGGCAGGCCAAAGGCGAGGGATATATCCATGCCTGGTGGGTCGCCACTCCGGGACTGCCTGCGGCCGCAACGGCAACCACCAGCAAGACCTCCGGATCGTCTGCACCTGCCAGCAAGGGTTCCGCGGGAAGCGGTTGGTAACCAGCAGCCGAATGGGCTCAGCCGGGGTGCCGGCAAAGAGCGGCCGGCGGGCTGCGTCCCCGCAGTGGCCCCGAACCAGGCGGTGGGGGTCGCACGCGATCGAGATGGCGCCGCTCGGCCCCATTTCGCAAACGGGGGCGGGAAGGTGATCGGACGTCCGGATGGATCCCCTGCCAGATCCGCGGAGTCGCCACCGGCCCGCCAGATGCCTGCGGGGGGCGGTTCCCGGTGAGCGTTTGGTTTTCATAGGCAAGCAACGGGCGCACCAGCTGCAACTCGGCCGGTGCGCCCGTTAGGCGCTTACGAGGCGCGGAGGTCTGACGGCGATGCCGCCGATTGCCGCGCCCAAAATGTGGCGGCCACCGCCACCGCCATGATGGCCAACGTGGTGGTCATCCACTGCCCGGGGCTGGACAGGACCAACGGGCCCAAGAGAGCCGGGATGAGTGCGACCCCTAAATTGGAGGCCGTGCTGTAGCCCGCCGTTGCCATGCCAGACTGTCCGGCGTTGGTGGCCCGGGTCGCAGCCCGGTCCAAGGCTAAGGCATACCACCCGTTGCCCAACGCTCCGAACAGGAAAAATGCGATGTCCAGCAACCCCAGACTGTGGCCGGTACGGCCGGTCAGGATGAGAGTCACCACCAGCAGCACCAGCCAGGTTAACACGGCCAGAGCTTTCTCCAGCAAATCCGGGTTTGAAATCAGGTCGCCGAGGTATCCGAATCCCACCGCGCCGACGGCCGATCCGAGAAAGGTCATGGCGGTGAGAAAGCCGGCTACCGCGATAGCGTTGACGACTCCCAAATGGCCAATGGCCGGGGCGGTGATGGACCCGACCATCACACTGAGCGAGGCGATGGCAAAGCCCACCACCCACCAACGGGACCAGACCAGCAACGGACCGCTCGCCGCCCCGGGATTGGGGGGATCGAAGGCGAAGGTTTTGGCGTTCCGGGCCAAGTTGAGCCCAAACAGTCCATTGACTGCCGCCATCACCCACAGGGTGCCGTGAAAGCCCAGGGAGGCCGCAAGGGACGGTCCCAACAAGGCGCCCAGCGACATGCCCAAAAACAAGAGACCGATGGCTAGGCCGGTGGCCGTTTTGGGTTTGGCCACGCGCGCCGCGCGCAGCACCGTGCCGATCGGCGAGATGGTCATTGGGTAGGCTACCGCGGCGATGGCTTGGCCGAGGAGCATGATCGGATAACTCGGGGCTAGCGCGCGCAGGGCGAGTCCGACGAAGGAGATGAGGGCGGCCAACTGCAAAAGTCCGGCGGGACCGGACGTGCGCGCCCGCAGAGCGCTGGGAACCGACAAGATCACCATGGCGTACCCATAAAGCGAAATCAACAGCAGGGCGGAGCCCAAAGAGACCTTGAAGCCGCCTAAAATGGCGGGGATCAACGGAGCGATGACAAACCAGGCGAAACCGATTGTCGCGCCAAACAGGACGTAAGACCAGACCAATGATCGTTGGCTGGCAGACAAGGTCATCGCCTCCTTTCTATCACGTGGTTGCGATACAATGGGTAATATACGGCAATCGTTGCAAATCTCCTGCTGATGTGAATATTGGTGCGCTTGGAAAATTGTCTGCACCAGGCCAAACTCGGAGTTTGCCGGGGCAGGCGCTCAGCAGCCGCGTCGGGCGCCGATGTTGCCGTCGGAGCG
This sequence comes from Bacillota bacterium, assembly GCA_021797825.1. Lineage (GTDB taxonomy): Bacteria > Bacillota > Sulfobacillia > Sulfobacillales > Sulfobacillaceae > JAJZZA01. The sequence goes on from JAJZZA010000002.1 coordinate 3,998, forward strand.
CATGCCGCCATACCCCGGGGGCCAACCGGGTTTGGGTACGCGGGAAAGACAGTCGCATTGTTCTGACATCTTGCCCGCAGGGCTGGCAGGGTATGGGGAAGGGGAAGGCGACCATGGGCTCGCTGGCGGAACAGAAACTGTGGGGAGCGCTAAACCGCGACCATTTGCTGGCAGGCTATCCCCGCCTCGGGGAAGCGGCTCGCCAGCGGCTGGTCTGGGATCTCCAGGCCGCGTTGCCGCCGGACGCTCTACTTTTAGATGCTGAGCAGCTCATCACCTATAGCTTCGATGCCACCGGGGAACGGCACCGGCCCGACGCGGTGGTGCTGCCCACATCCCGAGAGGAGGTGGTGGCGGCAATGGTCGCCGCCCGGGCCAGCGGGGCCTATGTCATCGGTCGGGGGGCGGCGACCAATCTCAGTGGCGGCACCATGCCGATCGTCGGGGGTCTGGTGGTTTCCCTGGCGCGCATGACGCAGATCCGGCAGGTAGACATCGCGAACCGTTTGGTGGTGGTGGAGCCGGGCGTGGTCAACGGCGTGCTTCAGGACAGGCTCCGCGCCGAGGGCTTTTTCTATCCCCCGGACCCCTCCAGCCATCGCATCTCAACCCTGGGCGGCAATGTTGCGGAAAACTCAGGCGGACCCCACTGTGTCAAGTACGGGGTAACCACCAACCACGTGTTGGGAGCGGAAATGGTGACGGTTGACGGTGAGGTGGTCGACCTTCCCACCACCCGCGACGCTCGCACGGGCTACGATCTCATGGGGCTGATTACGGGTTCGGAAGGTACCATGGGCATTCTTACCGCCTTGACGCTGGCCATCAGCCCCCTGCCCGTGGGGACCCAAACCATGCTGGCCGTCTTTGGCAGTGTTGACGCCGCCCTACGCTGTGTATCGGCGGTGATTGCCGCGAAAATCGTTCCCGCCACCTTAGAACTGCTGGATAAGCGTTCCATCGACATTATCCAAACCTTCGTCCCCGCCGGGTACCCGGCAGGTGCCCAAGCGGTGCTGTTGATGGAGGTGGACGGGTCGCCGGATGCCGTGCGCGCAGAAACCGCGGTGATGCAGGCGATCGCCTTCCGGCAAGGCGCGGTGGAGTTTAGGCTGGCGCGGTCCGCAGCCGAAGCGGAGGCGTTGTGGAAAGGGCGCCGGGCGCACTATGGCGCTTCGGCCCGTCTGGCCCCCCATTTATGGGTGCAGGACGTCACCGTTCCCCGCCCGCTCTTGGCGCAAATGATGCGTGACGTCTTGGCCATTGGGGAGCGCTACGGGTTTGCCATCACCACCGCCGCCCATGCCGGGGATGGGAATCTGCATCCGGTGATTCCCTACGATCCCGAAAACGTTGAGGAAATCGCGCGGATGCGCCAAGCCGACCAGGAAATTCTGCGTGCGTGCGTGCGCCACGGGGGGGCGATTACCGGGGAACATGGCATTGGCATTGACAAAGTGGATAACCTGCACCTGATGTACGGCGAGCCGGAACTCGCGGTCATGATGGCCTTAAAGCAGGTGTTCGACCCCGCCCGCCGATTGAATCCGCTCAAGGCGGTGCCGGTGCCGGCGCGAGCGCTGGAATTCGTCCCGGCGCAGCGGCGGCTGCCGCCGGGAACCCGCGAGATTGCGCCCGATTCCGCCGCGGACGTGGCAGCCCTGGTCGCCGCCGCACGGGAGCAGGGCCTCGGTATCGAGGTGGCGGGCTGCGGCACGCGCAGGCACCTGCGCCCTGCCCGGGCCGACACCCGCCCGGTCATCCGGCTTGACACCCGCAACCTGTCGCATCTGGTCGATTTTGACCCTGACAATCTGACTTGCGAGGTGCAGGCCGGGATGCTGGCGGCGGATCTGGCGCTTTTTTTGGCCGAATCGGGCCTGGAACTTCCCGGCATTGAAAGCTTTTCGGCGGGAACGATTGGGGGTCTGGTGGCGGCCAATGCGCGGTATTGGCGCTATGCCTACGAGTTGGGCTGGCGCGACACGGTAATGGGGGTAGAGTGGGTGGATGGACGGGGCCAGATCCTGCGCTTTGGGCGCAAGACCACCAAAAACGTGGCAGGGTTTGACGTGGCCAAGTTGGCGGTGGGGTCGTGGGGAACGCTCGGTGTCATCACCAAGCTGATCTTACGGCTGCGCCCGCTGCAGAGTCCCCGTCAGCTGGGCGTTGTCGAGTCGGCGGACGTGCCGGCGTTGCTGGCCGCGGCGGCAACGATGAGCCGGTTGCCGGTCCGTCCGCAGGGAATGGCAGTCATGCAGACGGGCTCGCCAACCGGAGCAGCGCGCTTGGTTATGGTGGCGCAGGGACCGGAAACGGCTGCGATCCGCCACGCGGTGGCAGCGCGGATCGGGGAAGGGTTGGTCAACTGGCACCAGGACCCCGTTGTGTGGCAATCGGTGGAGGGGGGGCGGCTGGCTCGGATCCGAGATGCTGTGGAGGGGATGGCCTACACCGAAGGCCGCGTTCTTCCCAGCCAGCTGGATGCGGTAAGCCAAGCCGTGCCGAAATCGCTGGCGGCGACGTTTTTTCCCGGCAGCGGATGCTGGGAGGTCTACGGGGTCGCCGCTGCCGTGCCCGGGCGTACCCGTCTCCTCGCTGGCGACGGGGTCCAGACGGTGCTGACCGAGGCCAACCGGCGTTTCGATCCGGGGGTACGGCAGGTGTTTGACCCCGGCGGGGTCTTCGGCTTCTAGCCAATGACAGGAGGTGTGGCTCATGGAATTGCACTTGGCGGGGCGGACCGTGCTGGTGCTGGGGGGATCGCGGGGGCTAGGCCGGGCGGTTGCCGAGGCGGCCTCCGCAGAGGGGGCTCGGGTCACGGTCACGTCCCGCGTGCCGCAATCGATTGACACCTCCCGGTCAATTCGCCTGCGAGGTCTTGATACCGCCGTGCCGGAATCCATCGCGGCATTTCTGGCGGGGTGGGGGACGGAGCCGGTGCATGGACTCTTTGTTAATACCGGCGGACCGCGGCCCGGCGATTTCGACCAGCTGGCGCAGGCGGATTGGCTGGCCGCCTGCCAACAGTTGCTGTTGGGGCCGATTGCGCTGGTGCGCGGGCTGGTACCGCTAATTCCCGCTGGCGGATCGATTCTTTTTAATACGTCGTCATCGATTCGCGTGCCGATCTCGCATTTGACGCTGTCCAACGTGCTGCGGCCGGCTGTGGAGGCGCTGGGGAAAACCCTCGCGGAGGAATTGGCTCCGCGCGGTATCCGTGTCAATGTGATTGCGCCCGGCCGGATTGCGACCGAACGGGTGGCCCAATTGGACGGGGCGCGGGCCGATCGCGAAGGCAGCACCCGGGACGCGGTGCAAGCCGCAGCCATCCAAAACATCCCGTTAGGCCGCTACGGCGATCCGGCGGAATTCGGACGGGCTGCGGTCTTCCTGCTGTCCCCGGCTGCGGGGTACATATCCGGAATCAGTTTGTTAGTGGATGGTGCTCAAAGCAAGGCGCTCTGACATCCTCGCCAGGGACAAAGCCAGGGAATTGCCGATGCTGGCGGTGTCGGGTTCTGGCTTCATGGCGCCGCCGCGGATTGCGGGCAAAACCGCGCGTCTTCCTGCGGGCAGTTCCGGGGGGCGTGCTCTGCGGCGATTTCCGGCCTGACCCGCGCCGGCAGCGGCGGACCCGCGCGATGGGGGCTCCATGGGCCGGGCGGGGTTGGCATCTCCGACGTAATCCTCTCACAGGATACGGTGCGGAGGCATGGCGCCTTGAGGATTACGCCTGGCGATACCCGCGGGGACGGGACAGCACCGGCCGGCAAGCCGCCCGCTCCAGGCGGAGCCCGTTCCGCACCCCACTGCGGGCGAACGGTGTTGGATGGATAGTCCGCCAGTCTGCAACGGCGCGGCTTACCGCCCCAATGGGGCAACAATTGCTGAGGAGGGCACAACATGCGATGGGGAACGGTGCAAGTCCAGGGCCAGGTCTCGGCGGCGATATGGGTTCACGAACGGATTGTTACCATGAGCGCGCTCAATGCGCAGGCGGGCTGCGGGTTTCCGGAGACGCTGGAAGAGATTATCGTTCGGGGTGATGCTCCGCGGATTCGGGCCTGGATAGATGCACAAGGCGATCTTTACCGGCGGGTTGGGGTCTCTTCCGATGGCGTCCGCTTGCGGGCGCCGTTGAGCCGCCCGGAACGCATTGCGGGCATTGGGTTAAACTACCGGGCCCATGCGGCCGATCTGGCGGAGAGTCCGCCGGAGGAGCCAGCCACCTTTATGAAACCCATCAGCACACTGATTGGTCCCGACGAGACCATTCGCCTGCCGGTCGCATCCGACCGCACCACCGCCGAGGCGGAGGTGGCCTTGGTGTTTGGCCGCGGCGCACGCGATGTTGCGGCCGAGGACTGGAAACAGGTCATTTTCGGCTTGGTCCCGGTGCTGGACATGACGGCCGAAGATATTCTTCGCCGTAATCCGCGATTTCTCACCCGGGCCAAGGGGTTTGACACCTTTTTCAGCATGGGTCCCTGGATCGTCACGCCCGACGAATGGCCGGATCTGGAGGACGTGCGGATTGAAACGGTCGTGGACGGGACAGTCGCAGCCAGCAATACGCTGGACGCGATGACGTATGGGTTGGCCGAGTTGGTGCAGTTTATCACCGCGGGATGCACGCTAGCCCCTACCGCCGTGTTAACCACGGGAACGCCCGGGGCCGCCGTGATTCGCCCCGGCATGGTGGCGGAGGCCCGAGTCGCCGCAATCGGGACGCTCAAAAATCCGGTAGGGCACTGAGAACCAGGTGGGGCGTTGTTTGTCGGCGGGGGCCGCGGAACCTCGGCCGGGGTCAACGGCGGCAGCCAAGCCCGCACCCTTCCCCCCGCCGACCGCCCGCGCAGGGAGCCTGCGCGGACAGACGCGCCGACCTAACCCGGACGAGACACGCTAGGCGGGATTGCGGGGACGACCCGCTGTGCCGCGCCATTCGGCACCGTGCGTCTGATGCCAGCTCTCCCCAGGCGGCGCTTCGGACCGCCCCGGCCCGATTAGCGAACAACAGTTTGGGCATGTCGAGCCCTGCGGGCTCATCCGCCTGACCCCGCTTGGCGCTTTCGCGCCCAAGCCGGGGACTGCGCGGGCGTTGTGTTCAAAGCCGGTTCCGAGACGGGTTTCGGGTGGGCCCGGCACCCCGCTTGGCACCGGGCGGGTGATTTGGCGGTTTGGCGGAAGAGACATAGTGGCTGGGACGGGATTGTGGTACCATTCAAACCGCCGTGTAATTCCACCACCTGCCAGGGCTTGGCGAGCCCTGACAGGCAACATAAGAAGAGAGGCAAAAACGATGAATATCGGTCTCCCCAAGGAGATAAAGATTGACGAGAATCGCGTGGCATTGACCCCGGCCGGGGTCGTGGCGCTGGTTCGGGACGGGCACCGGGTGTTGGTTGAGGCGGGAGCTGGCATGGGTAGCGGGTTCCATGACGACCAATATCGGGAGGCGGGGGCCTCAATTCTGGCCAGCGCCGGCGAAGTTTGGGCGGAAGCCGGATTGGTGGTCAAGGTGAAGGAGCCGTTGCCCCAGGAGTATGGGTTTTTCCGTTCCGATCTAGTGTTGTTCACCTACCTGCACTTGGCTCCCGAACCGGAGTTGACGGCTGCCCTGGTGCAATCCGGGATTGCTGCGGTGGCGTATGAAACTGTGCAAAAAGCCGATGGGTCCCTTCCCCTGTTAATTCCGATGAGCGAGGTGGCCGGCCGTATGGCCACCCAGATCGGCGCACAGTTTCTGGAAAAGCCGTACGGCGGGCGCGGAATCCTGCTGGGCGCGGTGCCGGGCGTGCTTCCCGGCAACGTGGTTGTGCTGGGCGGCGGTATCGTGGGGACCAATGCCGCGCGCATTGCGTTGGGATTGGGCGCCGAGGTCACGATTCTGGACGTCAACGCGGATCGGCTGCGCCAGATTGACGATCAGTTCCACGGTCGCCTGCGGACCCTGATGTCCAATGAGTACAATCTGCGGCAAGCCGTGGCGGCAGCGGATCTGCTGGTCGGCGCCGTCCTGATCCCCGGGGCCCGGGCTCCCCATTTGGTATCGCGGGAAATGGTCCAGTCGATGTCAGCCGGGTCGGTGATTGTCGATGTGGCCATTGACCAAGGCGGATCGATCGAAACCATTGACCGCGTCACCACCCACTCGCATCCGACCTATCAAAGTTTTGGTGTGGTGCATTATGCCGTGGCCAATATGCCCGGGGCGGTGCCCCGCACCTCGACGCTCGCCTTGACCAATGTCACCTTGCCCTACCTCCGTGCCCTGGCCGGGCACGGACTCGAAGAGGCTTTGCGGCAGGATCGCGTTTTGGCCCGCGGTCTCAACGTATATGGTGGCCATGTCACCTACCGCGCCGTGGCTGACGCGCATGGCTTGCCATATGTTCCCGGTCCCGGCTCGTCGGCCGCGTAATGACGGGGTGGAGTCCCTGCCCGATATTCCGCGGATGAGATTTGCGCGCCATGCCGGGGAATCGGGCAGGGAAATGGCCTCTGCGGGTCGAACTGCCCCATCATAAGGATGAGGGCGCAGTGATGGACGAATTGCTCGAAGAATTTTTGTACCATCTAAAATATGAGCGGCGTTTGGCGCAGAACACTCTCGCAAGCTACGGGCGGGATCTCGGCGATTATTTGCGGTTCTCGCAATCCGTCGGCCAGCGGCTGGCAACGGATCGGGGGCACATTGTCCGCTATCTTGATAGCTTGCGCCGGTCCGGGCGCTCGGCCGCGACGGTCGCCCGGCGGATGGCGGCGCTCAAAACGTTTTATCAGTTTTTGCAACGGGAGGAATACGTCGCGGACAATCCCACCGAGCACTTGACCACGCCCAAACTGGAACGCCGCTTGCCCGGCGTGATGACGGAGGAGGAGGTCTCCCGCCTCTTGGCTGCGCCCAATGTGGCGACACCGATTGGCATCCGGGATCGCGCCATGTTGGAGGTGTTGTACGCCACGGGCATCCGGGTGAGTGAGTTGTGCACGCTCGGAATCAATGATTGGTGGATCGATCCGCCCCGGCTGCGGTGTGTGGGCAAAGGCTCCAAAGAGCGCTATGTGCCCATGGGTCGGTGGGCGGTGCTTTGGCTCTGCCGCTATCGGGATGAGGCGCGGCCTCGCCTGATGCAGCGACCGGAGACGTCCGTGCTGTTTGTCAACCGGCGCGGGACCGCCATGACCCGCCAGGGATTTTGGAAGATATTGAAAAAATATGCGGTGCAAGGCGGAATTGCCAAAGAGATTACGCCGCACACCATGCGGCACTCGTTTGCCACCCATTTGCTGGAACACGGAGCCGACCTGCGCGCGGTCCAAGAAATGCTGGGCCACCAGGATATCTCCACCACGCAAATTTATACGCATGTTTCGCGCAGCCGGCTCAAACCGGTGTATGACCAAACCCATCCGCGCGCATAATTTTTGAACAATGCGGGCAGAGTGCGCCAGGCAGGGAGGAGAGGCTATGCAAATTGGGTTGCTGGTCATTGATTCCGGAGGCATCGGAGGAGCGCCGGATGCGGAACGGTTTGGCGACAAGGGGGCCAATACCCTGGGACACACCGCGGAGGCGGTCGGCGGATTGGCATTGCCCCATTTAGCGGAACTGGGCCTGGCCGAGTTGCTGCCGATGGCGGACATCGGCCGGGTGCCGCTTAAGGGATTCGGGATGGCGGTGCAAAGCCAAGCCAATGGCAAGGATACGCTGGCGGGCCACTGGGAAATGATGGGGATTACTGTTGAACACCCGTTTCGAACATTTGCACACGGCTTCCCGGCGGACATCGTCGCGCAACTGGAGAAGGCGTTCGGCCGTTCCCTGCTGGGCAACGAAGTGGCGTCGGGCACGGAAATTATCGCTCGCCTGGGCCCGGAACACCTGCGGAGCGGAAAGCCGATCGTGTACACCTCGGCCGACAGCGTGTTGCAGATTGCCGCGCACGAAGCCGTGGTCCCATTAGACCAGTTGTATGCCTGGTGCGAGGCCGCGCGAGCGGTCATGGTCGGTCCCAATTTGGTTGGGCGCATCATTGCCCGTCCGTTTGTCGGCGAGCCGGGACGGTTTGAACGGACGCCTCACCGTCGGGACCTGACCGTGCGGCCGCCTGGACCGACCATGGTCGACGTGTTGCAAGCCCGCGGAGTCGAGACCGTGGCGATTGGGAAAATCGGCGACATCTTCTCCGGCCAGGGATTTGAGCGCTGGATTCATACGGAGAACAATCGCGACGGTTTGGAACGGACGGTAGATGTCATGCTGGCTCCGCTAAACCGCCCGCGCTTTATTTTTACCAACCTGGTGGAGTTCGATTCCCATTACGGCCACCGCCGCGATGTGGTCGGTTATGCCCGCGCCCTAAAAGACCTTGATAGCTTTCTGCCACGGATCACCGCAGTCCTCGGTACGGGCGACCAACTGTGGATTACCGCCGACCACGGGTGCGACCCGACCTATCGCGGCACCGATCATACCCGAGAGCGGCTTCCCTGGTTGGCAGCGGGTCCCGGTTTAACGCCAGGCGTCGGATTGCCGCGAAACACCCTGGCGGACATTGCCGCCACCTTGGCGGTGATTTTCGATGCCCCGGTGGTAGGCGACGGCCGCCCGGTTGCAGCCTTGCAGCCGCATGCATGAACTCTCAGGGACCGGCTGATACTAGCCAGCATCAGAAGGGCCTTACGGAGGAGATGGCATGCGGACCTATGGAAGACGGAGCGGATGGCGCGGCGTCCTGCTCGGTATGGTCGGAACGGCGCTGGCGGGACTATTGACCCCCTCGGTGCAGGCGGCGGAAGCTCCCTTGGCTCCGCCCCTGTTTAAGGCTCGGGCCGTCGAATTGATTGCCGCCCGTTCCGGTCGGATCCTGTTCAGCAGTCATGCCGATCAACCTCAGGCCATGGCCAGCGTGACCAAGCTCATGACGCTTTACCTGGCCGTCAAAGCGCTCGAGCGCCATCAAATTGGTCTCGACAGCCTGGTGCCGGTGACTGAACAGGCCTACCGCATCGGCGGGTCGCAAATTTGGCTAGAACCTGGCGAACGGCTAACCGTCGACCAGATGCTCAAAGCGATCGCCGTCGGGTCGGCTAACGACGCCGCCTACGCGCTGGGGGAATATCTGGCCGGGTCGTCGCCGGCGTTCGTGGCGGACATGAATCGCACCGCCCTGAAGCTGGGCATGCGGCACACCCACTTTAGCAATCCCCACGGGCTAAATGCCCCGGAGCATTATACGACAGCGCATGACTTGGGAATCCTCGCCGAGCGCGCGGTGCGTTCCCCTATCTTGTTGCATTACACGTCCATGTGGCAAGACCGCTCGCTTAGAAACGGCAAAGGCGGCAACCTGTGGCTCATCAACCACAACCGCCTGCTCCGGCAATATGCCGGCTGTGACGGGCTAAAGACGGGATATACCCGGCAGGCGGGATTCTGCATCGTTGCCACCGCCTTGCGGGGTGGCACCCGAATGATCGCCGTGGTGATGGGAGCGCCCTCGGCCGCAGCGCGCAACGCCGCCGCGTCCAACCTGATGACCTGGGGTTTTCAGCACTTCCGCACTGTTGCCTATGCGCGCCGGGCCCAAATCGTGGCCCGCGTCAAAGTGACTCACGGCGCCCGCGGATGGGTTGATGCGGTGACGCCGCACTCGGCTTTCGTTACCGTGGGAAGCGGTGAAGCCGATTCCTTGCGCATTGTCCGCCATATTGCCCGCGACCGCCGCGCCCCGGTCCAGGCTGGCCAAAGACTCGGTGAGGTAACCGTGTCGGTAAGCGGACGGGTCTTCGCTACCACCCCCGTGGTCAGCGCCAGCACGGTGCGGGCAGTGGGGATGCCGGAGTTGATTTGGCGGTATTGGGCAAGGGTGGCGGGATAGCTGGCGACCCCGCGTTGCACCGCGCTGGCGCGGCGCCGACGGTTCCCCTGGCAGGACCGCCGGCGCCGATTGCGGTATGCCGGGCGCGTGGGCTGGATTCGGCCGTTTGGCGGCGAAACGTGGCGAATATCGGAGTCGGCGGCGACCAAAAACCGCCCTTTTTTTTGGGACCAGGCTTGTATTATGAAAGGGAAGCAGGCGAACCGGCTTCGGGGAGGAATGGGCATGACCTTTGTGCACACGGTACAAGCCGGCCGGATTACCGTGGCCGTCAGCGGAGATTTGGATTTAAAGACGGCGGCGCCGCTCCGCGAAGCGTTGGACGGCTTGATCAACCGGTACCCGGATAGGCAGTTGGTGTTGGATCTGGCCGAGGTGGATTTTGTGGACAGTTCCGGATTGGGCGTCATACTAGGACGTTACCGGAAACTGTCGGCCAGCGGGCGCTCGATGGCCCTGTCGGGGGTAAAGCCTCCGGTGTGGATGGTGTTGGAACTGGCTGGCGTTCTCTCTATCATGCCGGTCAGCGAATACCTCCCCAGGAACCCGGTTCGGGATGGACGCGCTTGAGAGCAGGGTTGGCGCCTGTCCCGGGCTCCCTAAGACGAGATTTCGGTTGAGAGAGGAGTGGCGTTGATGAACCGCGTGGTCTTGCGTTTTCTGTCAATTGCGGACAATGTGGGGTTGGCTCGCATCGCCGTCGCCGCCTTAGCCGCCCAAACCAACTTTTCCGTCAACGATTTGGAGGAGATTAAGGTGGCGGTGTCGGAAGCCGTCTCCAATGCGGTGGTGCACGCCTATCCCGGCCGGCGCGACGGCTGGATTGAGGTCGCCTGTGCCGTCAACCAAGAGGGTCTCACCGTGGCCGTCGAGGATTGGGGAGTGGGAATCGAGGACATCGAACGCGCGCGGGAACCCGCCTATTCCCGCGATCCGGAGCGGATGGGTCTCGGGTTCGTCTTCATGGAGTCGTTCATGCACGACGTTCAGGTCGAGTCGACGCCGGGACAGGGCACCCGGGTGCGCATGCAACGCTTGGTAACCTGGTCGGGAGAACTGTCACGCGATGCCCAATGAATCGCAGCCGCCGTGGGAAAACGGCGTTGTCGAGCCGGCTCTTTACCGCCAGGCCCAGGCGGGAGACGCTGCCGCACGGCAAGAGCTGGTGCAACGCCACTGGAATTTGGTGTGGCATATCGTCCATCGCTTCGCCGGCCGCGGATATGAACCGGACGACTTGTTTCAAGTCGGGGCAATCGGCCTGTTAAAGGCGATTGACCGGTTCGATGTGGAGCGAGGCCTTAAATTCTCGACGTACGCCGTTCCCCTGATTATGGGGGAAATCCGCCGCCATTTGCGTGACGACCAGCCAATCCGAGTCGCTCGCTCGTTGCGCGAATTGGGGATGAAAGTGGAACAATCGCGGGCGCATCTCGCACAATCCCTGGGCCGGGATCCCTCCGCCTGGGAGATTGCGCAGGAACTGGCGCTGGACGTGGCGGACGTGACCCAGGCGCTTGACGCGGTGCGTCCGCTGGCCTCCTTGAACCAGGCGATTGAAACCCCCAACGGTTCCGAAACTGCATTGGGTGATACCATGAGCAGGTCCGACGGTGAAAGCGAATGGCTGGAGCAATTGGCTCTGGCGCAGGCGTTTGAAGCGTTGGATGAACGTGAACGCTTTATTCTGCGCACCCGCTTTATCGAAGGGCGCACCCAGACGGACGTCGCCAAACGTTTGCAGGTTTCCCAGGTGCAGGTTTCGAGATTGGAGCGGCGGGCGCTCGACCGGTTAAAAGCGGCCTTGGCCGACGACGACCCCTCATCTTGATTGCATTGTGCTGAACCCGTCGAGACATACTAGCCCCGAACCGGGAATTGAAGGAGGGGTTTTTTTAATGGGGCACATTGCCAAAATCATGGAACTGGTCGGGGATTCACCCACCAGCTGGCAGGACGCGGTGGAGAATGCGGTGCGCGAGGCCAACCGCACCATCGATAACATTACCGGAGTTGAAGTGACCAATTGGACGGCCCGCGTAGCTAAGGGACAAGTGGTGGACTATAAGGTCGACGTCAAGATTGCTGTCGGCGTTCAGCCGGATCGCTAGGCAACTGCACGCAGCGGGGGGGCGGCTAAAGCAATCCCCCCGCCGTAGGGAGGTCTCGATGGACGAATCGCGTCGCATAGAGCAATACCAATCCCTGGTCAAGCGGATGAGCCCCAAACGGCCGGTCTTGCGCAATGTGCTATGGGCGTTTTTCGCTGGCGGGGTGATTAGCCTCGCCGGGCAAGGCATCATGTGGTGGTTTGAACGGCAAGGGATGTCGGCCCAGGCGGCCGCGTCGCCCACCACTGTCGTCTTGATTGGGATAGGGGCACTGGTCACGGGGCTGGGCTGGTATGACCGGCTGGCCAAACGGGCGGGCATGGGCGCGATTCTGCCGATAACCGGATTCGCCAACGCCATGGTTGCCCCCGCCATGGAATTTAAGAGCGAGGGTTTGATTATGGGAGTCGGGGCCCGCTTGTTTACCATAGCCGGACCCGTGCTGGTTTACGGCATGACGGCGGCGTTTTTGGTGGCGCTGCTTCGTTACCTGATTACCGGGGTGGCCTAGCCATGCCGGTCACTCGCCTCGGCGCGCACACCTACGGGATTGAAGGGGTCAGCTTAACCAGTTCCGCCGCCGTGGTGGGGCCCAAGGAAGGAGAGGGTCCGCTGGGGTCGGAATTTGACCAAGTGTGGAACGACGACCGCCACGGCGAGGGCACCTTTGAAAAAGCGGAACGCGCGCTGTTGGTGGCCTCCCAAAACTTAGCCCTGCAAAAAGCGGCTTGGTCCTGGCGGTCCGTGGATTTGGTTCTGGGCGGGGATCTGTTGGACCAAATTGTCTCTACAGATTTCGCCGCGCGCACGCACGGCAGACCGCTACTGGGACTCTTTGCCGCCTGTGCGGTGTTTACCGAGGCACTGGGTTTAGCCGCCCTGTTGGTGGCCGGCCAGGGATTTAGACGGGTTATGGTTTCGGCGGTCAGTCATCACTTTACCGCCGAACGGCAATTTCGCTTCCCCATTGAACTGGGCACCCAGCGTCCCCCCACGGCGGCGTGGACGGCCACCGCGGCCGGGACCGTCTTGGTGACTGTCGAAGACGGCCCGCTCGTGGTGGACAGCGTGACCTTCGGCCGCGTGCTCGACTGGGCGGGCAAGGATCCGAACGACATGGGCGGCGCCATGGCACCGGCGGCGATTGACACCATTTCTCGGCACCTAAGCGATACGGGCCGGTCGCCCAGCGCCTACGACGCCATTTACACCGGCGACTTGGGAAATTTCGGATTACAAATGGCGCAAGTGCTGGCCGAGCAACAGGGGCTGGATTTAACTCCCGGGCTCAAGGACTGCGGGCTAGCGCTATATGATCGCAAGCGCCAGGATGTCCACAACGGCGGGTCCGGGCCGGGATGTGCGGCCGCCGTGTTTTCCGGCCCATTGGTCCGTCGGCTGACGTCCGGGCGGTTGCAGCGCATTTTGCTGGTGGCCACCGGCGCGTTGTTTTCACCCACCACCTACCAGCAAGGCGAGACCATTCCCTGTGTCGCCCACGCGGTCTCGGTCCGGCGCTTTGCCCGGGAGGAACGGGCGGTGCTCTCGTGATATTTCTCTGGGCCTTTTTGGTGGGGGGAGGGCTTTGTGTGCTGGCGCAACTGGTTACCGATGGATTGACCTGGACCCCCGGCCAGGTCCTGGTCTTGTTTGTGGTACTGGGCGCGGTGTTGGGCGGGATGGGGCTCTACGGCAAACTCGTGGCGTTGGCGGGGGCAGGCGCTACGGTTCCGCTGCCGGGATTTGGCTACACCATGGTTGAAGGCATCGCCCACGCGGTCAAGCAAAAGGGGGCGCTGGGACTGCTGACCGGCGGCCTTACGGCGGCGGCGGGCGGCATCAAGGCCGCCGTGCTGTTCGGACTGGGGGCCGCCTTGGCCTTTCGGCCTAAGGGGTAAAGCGGGTACGGCACGACGACGCGGTTGGCAAGCGGAGGTTAGCGGGCATGAGAGCAGATGACGGGAAGCGGGCAATCGTTATTGTCACCGACGGCGATGGCACCGCCTATGACGCCCTGACCACCGCGTGTGAGGAACTGGGGTGTTTTCCGTTACGGGCTTCGCGGGGCAATCCCACTCCGCTGGACGGCCCCGGCCTGGTGGAGGCGATTGACCAAGCCCCCTACGATCCGGTGGTGGTGATGGTGGATGATCAGGGTCAAGCCGGGCGCGGCCCGGGCGAGAGCGCGCTGGCGTTTTTGCTCAACTCCGCGCACGTCGAGGTCCTCGGTGTGGTGGCGGTTGCCGCCGGCACGCACCCGGTCCGCGGCGTGCGGGTGACGGGGTCTGTTACCCGGCAAGGCCGTTTCGTCAATGCCGCAGTGGACAAAGGCGGCGTCGCCGGAGGCGACGGCACCTTGCGGGGGGACACCGTCGATGTGATTGGCGACTTCCCGGGGCCGGTGGTGGGGCTGGGTGATCCCGGTAAAATGGACGGCCGGGACAGTATTCGGCAGGGCGCCCCCAACACCACCCTGGCGTTGGCGGAAGTCTTGCGGCGGGCCGGATGGCATGGCCGCAAATCCGGCGCATCATCCCCTCCTGCCAACGGCCGTTAGCGGCCGATGGGGAAAGCAAGCCGGTCGCGCGACCGCGTTTGTCTGCTCGACCTCCGCCACCGGCAGCTGGGCGCGGGCGGGTTGGAGGAAGCCTGTGGATCTCCAGTTGACGCCGATCCCGGCCAATGCTAGGCTAAATTGAAAAGTGCCCCCGTAAGGGGGCCATCTCAATTTGAGGCAGGGGACGCTATGAGGCCCGATACCCTAGAGGTGAACAGCCGGGGAGTTATTCGTGTTGGCGGCATCGACGTGGTGCAGTTGGCGGAAGAGTATGGCACGCCATTATATGTCTTGGATTATCGCACGCTGCGCCGTTATGCGCGTCAGTATCGAGATATGCTGGCCGAATTAAGTCCTCCGGGGGTGGCTTGTTACGCCGGCAAGGCCCATCTCAGCGTGGCCCTGGCGGGCTTTTTGCAGCACGAAGGACTGGGCTTGGACGTGGTGTCGGGGGGAGAACTGTATACGGCGCTGACGGCGGGATTTAATCCCGGCCGCATAGTCTTTCATGGCAATCTGAAAACCGAAGACGAAATTCGGGCGGGACTCGAAGCCCGGGTTGGATACTTCGTGGTGGATTCTTTGGATGAGCTGCAGCTGCTGGGCCAACTCGCCCGGGCGCGCGGGGTCAGCCAGCGGGTGCTGCTTCGTCTGACTCCGGGTATTGAGGCGCATACCCACGAATTTATCCGCACCGGGCAATTCGATTCAAAATTTGGCTTCGGGGTGGCGGAGGGCATCGCCGACCGGGCGGTGGCGGCCGCGCTCGCCACGGCCGGGGTGAGTTTGGCGGGATTTCATGCGCACATTGGGTCGCAGATTTTGGAGGAAGATCCGTTTCTGGCCAATGCCGAAGTGTTGCTGACCTATTCCCGGCACTGGCAGCGGGCGCGGGGGTGGTGGCCCGAAGTGCTCGACTTGGGCGGAGGCTTCGGAGTGCGCTATCAGCCAGAGGACGACCCCCCGGCGTTGGAGCGCATTATGGCCGGACTGCGCCGGCAATTGCGGGTGGGCACCCCCGCCGGCGTGGCCCCCCCGCAAATTTTTCTGGAGCCGGGGCGTTCCATTGTGGCTGAGGCGGGGATTACCATCTACACGGTAGGGGCGACCAAGACGGTTCCGGGTGACAAGCGGTACGTGGCGGTCGATGGCGGAATGGGTGACAACATCCGCCCGGCCTTATATCAAGCCCGGTATCAGGCGATAGTGGACGGCAAGGACCCGGACGGACCGCGCGAAATCGTGACGGTGGCGGGCCGGTATTGCGAGAGTGGGGACATTTTGGTGCGTGATGTCGAGTTGCCGCCGATGGTTGCGGGTGATCGCCTGGTGGTTTTGGGGACCGGGGCCTATAATTATGCGATGGCGTCCAATTACAATCGCGTACCCCGGCCGCCGGTGGTGGTGGTGAAAGACGGTGAGGCGAGAGTCTGGGTGCAACGCGAAAGCTGGGCGGACCTCACCCGTCTGGACCGTCCTTTTCATCCCTTTGCGGACTAAGCGCTGTCGACGTAAGCTGGCGAGGAGGCAACAACGTGACCCGCGTGCTATCTGGGATGCAGCCCTCCGGTGCCTTGCATCTGGGCAACTGGAAGGGTGCTTTGGAAAATTGGGTGCGTCTGCAGGAACAGTATGAATCGTATTTCATGGTGGCCGACTGGCACGCCCTGACCAGCCGCTATCATGACACCCGGGACATTCCGGAACTCATCCGGGCCATGGTGGTCGACTGGTTGGCGGGCGGGCTCGATCCGCGCCGGGCGATCATCTTTGTGCAGTCGGCCGTGCCTCACCATGCGGAACTGCATCTGTTGTTCAGCATGGTGACGCCTCTCGGCTGGTTGGAGCGGGTGCCAAGCTATAAGGAAAAGTTGCGCGAACTGGCTCACCGGGACATTCATACCTACGGGTTTTTGGGTTATCCGGTTTTGCAGGCGGCCGATATTGCCATTTACCGGGCGGAACTGGTTCCGGTCGGACAGGATCAGGTTCCGCACGTCGAACTGACCCGCGAGATCGTGCGGCGGTTTAACAGCATCTACGGACCGGTATTGGCGGAACCCGACGCGCTATTGACCGAGGCCAAGGTGTTGCCGGGTCTGGACGGCAAGAAAATGAGCAAGAGCTATGGCAACACCATTGGCTTGGGGGACAGCGCTGAGGAGGTCGCCGACAAAATTCGGACGATGGTCACCGACCCGGCACGGATTAGGCGGTCGGACCCGGGCCACCCCGAGATCTGTCCGGTCTTTCACCTGCATCAGGTCTTCACGCCTGCCGCCGAAAGGCTGGATATCGGGGAACGGTGCCGTCGCGCCGAGATCGGCTGCGTGCAATGCAAGAGCCGGCTGGCCGCCACGCTTAACGCCGATTTGGCCCCGGTGCGGGAACGGCGGGCGTTTTGGAGTCACCGGCCGCGAGAGGTGGACGAGATTCTGGTCCAGGGTGCGGAACGGGCCGCGGTTGATGCCGAGGAGACCATGGCGCGGGTACGCGCAGCGGCGCACCTGCAGGCAGGCCGACGCTAATGGCCGGGGTGGCGGAGGAGACGCTGGGGCGGACTCAGGCCGACCCGTTTGACGGCGATATTGCCCGACTCGCCGACCGCATTCGCCGCCATCCGGAGATTGTGCGGGAGATCGCGGTACATTCCCTGGTGCTGAGGATGGCCCGCCATTGGCGGACCGCCGACGATATGTTAGAGGTCACCGGGGAGGTACCGGTCACGGCCTGGATCGTCCGACGCAAGGCCGAGGGCGTGCTGGGGCTGGAAAACCCGGCCGGGGCCGAGGATGACGTGGCGGCCAGCGCTTCCGCTGCGGCCTGGCTGACGTCGGGCCGCGAGATCTTGCAAGACCTGATCCAGTCGCGGGGTCTTAGGTGGGGCCGCCCCGCGATCTGGCCCGGACCGGTTCGCATTCCCGTAAAAGACCCGAGTCTGGGCAAACTGCGGGCCGCGTGGCCGCCGGTGCGCAGCCGACCGATATCCTCTCCGCAAGTGATAGAGGCCGACCCCGACCCGTTGGAAGGGCGCATTGCGGATTTGCGCCAACGTCTGCGGCAGAGCCGGCAGCCCTTGCGGTTGGCCTCGCTGGTCTTAGACTCCGGTCACCTGGTAAGCCATTTTCTGGCGATTGTGCATTTGTGGCATTGGGGAGAGGCTGAAGTGGAACAAGCCCGTCCTTACGCCGAGGTGTGGATTCGCCGGGGAGAGGATGTCGGTGGATAGACTGGAAGCCTTGCTCCAAGCGTTGCTGTTTTTGCAGGCGGAGCCCGTGGCGATGGGCCAGGTTGGTCTCTGGCTGGGGGTTCCCGATGACATCGCGCAGCGCGTGGTGGAAAACCTCATGATCGGTCTGGAACAGGCCCAGGCGGGTGTCGTGCTGGAACGCGGGCCGGCCGGGGTGAGACTGACCACGCGGCCGGAGCTGGGTGAAGAACTGGTGCGACGGCTGGGTCTTAGGGCGCCGCAACCCCTGTCCCCCGCGAGTTGGGAAGTGTTGGCGATTGTCGCCTACCGTCAGCCGGTTACCCGTCTCGAGATTGAGGACTTGCGGCAAACGGGGTCGGAGCGCACCATCCAAACCCTGCTGGATCGGCAGTTGATAGAAGAGGTTGGCCGCAAGGAGACCCCGGGTCGTCCCATTCTTTACGGCACCACCGTTCACTTTCTGCAGGAATTCGGGTTGGCCCGAGCGGAAGACTTGCCTGCCCTGCCCGACACCCCCAACGCATAAGAGCGGGCGTCGGGGAGAAGCTATCCCCGCAAACGGGGGGGCGGCGATGATCCTATGGGTCTTGGGTGGCGTGGGTGTGGCGACGGGGTCCGGGTGGTGGCTGCTGACGCGGCGCCTGGTCTGGACGGTCAGGGTGAGCGGGTGTCAAAACACCTGGACAATGGGCGTTAGCGTTCGCTGGGGGTTTTGGAGGACGGGATTTCAATGGCGAATAGCCCGGGGGGGCGGCCCGTGGAAGGCCTCCGGGGTCTCGCCCGGGTTGTGGCGGGAACCGGCGCGGCTGCGGTTCCTTTGCCTTTTTGCGCGGTTTGTGGGGGAATTGCGGCCACGGCTGGTCATCTCGGCGCTATCGGCGACAGTGGAGGTGGGGTGCCAGGACGCGGCCCTGACCGCCCAAATCGCGGGGGGATTAAGCTGGCTGTTGGCCCAATGGGTCAATTCGCTGGTAGGGCGCGGCCTCGAGGCCGCCCCGGCGATCGGGGTCCAGGCGTTATGGAACCGGTCCCGGGTCGCCGGTGAATTTACCAGTATATTTCGGCTGCGCCCGGCCGACATTATTTACGCCGCCTGGCACAGTTTGCAGCAGCACAGTAAAGGAGGTCACAATCATGGGCGCTGAGCCGCAGGGGCCCCCATCCTTCACGCACAACCACCCGATTGAAGGGTTGATGAAGACCGCGATGGAGTCCATCAAAGGCATGATCGATGTGAACACGGTGGTCGGCCAGGCCGTCAAAACTCCAGACGGACACACCATCATTCCGGTGTCGCGGGTATCGTTCGGCTTCGCCGCCGGGGGCGGGGAATATTGGAGTCGGGCGGACAACGCTGCCGGCCATCCTTTTGGCGGGGGCAGCGGGGCCGGAGTGACCGTCCATCCGGTGGGCTTTCTGGTCGTGCAAGGCGAGTCGGTGCGCTTGCTGTCGACCGATCGCGGCGATATCTGGGAGTCTCTGGCCAACAACATCCCGCAACTGATGGACCACGTGCAAGGCCTGTTCGCGAGTCGCAATCCCGATGCGGACCGGGACGAAGCGACCGGTCAGCGCTCCGACCCCGGCCTGGCCCCCTAGCCCGGGTGGCGTTGTTGAGGGCGGCGGGCGGATCATTTAGCGGAAGGGGGGAGCGAGCGGTATGCGCAGCCTTTATAAGGGGATCATCGGTTTCGGGCTGGTGGCCATTCCGGTGCAAGTCTATAAGGCGATGGACGAAGAACGGGTGGAATTGCACTGGGTTCACACCGTCTGCGGCCACCGCATCCATTACCGGAAATTCTGCTCCCAATGCCACCGGGACGTGACGGCCGAGGAATTGGCCAAGAGCGCCCCGCTACCCGACGGGCGGTACGTGGTGGTGCCCGCCGAGGAACCGGCCCCCGCCGCCTCCGACCACACCATCACGATTCTCAGTTTTCACAGTCTGACGGAGATCGACCCCGTCTTCTACCGCCAAGCGTACTGGCTGGAACCGGGAGCGGGCGGACGCAAGGCCTACCGTTTGCTTACCGGCACCATGCGGGCAGCGGGCAAGGTCGCGTTGGGGGAAATGACGCTGCGCAGCCGGCGCCGCATGACCGTGCTGCGACCCTACGAAGAGACCGCACTCATGCTGCACCAGATGTATTTTCCGGAAAGCCTGCGTCGGGACGGCGCGCAGTTTGGTCAGGGTCCGGCGGCGATCAGCGATCGCGAGCGGGAGATGGCGGAGACACTTATCGCGCAGATGTCGGAGCCGTTTGTTCCGCAAAACTACCCCAATGCGGCCCGGCAGCGCTTGCTGGAGACGATTGCCGGATTAACGCCGAGCGCGGTGCGGGCGGACGCGGGAAAGCCCGTTGCGGAGGTTATCGACTTGATGGAACAGTTAAAAGCGTCCATTGCCGGGTCCCCGCGACGCGGCGCCAGCTGACGGGCAGGTGGATCCGGAAAGCTTTCTG
Organism: Bacillota bacterium; assembly: GCA_021797825.1. Taxonomy (GTDB): domain Bacteria; phylum Bacillota; class Sulfobacillia; order Sulfobacillales; family Sulfobacillaceae; genus JAJZZA01. The sequence continues at coordinate 24,229 of JAJZZA010000002.1, forward strand.
CCGCCGATGTTGGCGGTCTCCGCCGAACAGCCCTTTGATGATCCGAATTGGTGGTACGAACTGAAGTGGGATGGCTATCGCGCCCTCATCCACCAGACCCAGCGGTTACGCATATTTTCCCGGCGCGGCCAGAATTTGCTGGCTTGGTTCCCGGAACTGGCGGCGCTCTCGCGCTATATTTCGGCGCCCAGCGTGCTGGACGCCGAAATTGTGGCTTGGCACGAAGGCGGTCCGTCGTTCGAAGCGCTGGCCGCTCGCCGCGGGCCGTATTTGGCCGTCGTATTTGACTGCCTCTACACGGGGGACGGGTGGCATTTGCGTGAACCCCTGCGCGCCCGGCGGGCGCGGTTGGCGAAACTGGTGGCGCCTGGCGGGCCGGTGGTGGTGGCGGACGGGGTGGCGGGGCCGGGCCGCCAACTTCTGGCCGCGGCGGCCGAGCGCCATCTGGAGGGGGTTATGGCAAAACATCTTGACGGTCTCTATTGGCCGGGCCGCCGGGTGCGCACGTGGCAAAAATTTGTGCTGCAGCAGGTCCAATGGATGACCGCGGCGGCGGCGGATCCGCGTCCGGGCGGGGGGTGGATGTGGACGCTGGTTGAAAACCCCGATGGCTCCGGGCCGGTGGTGGCGCGCCTGACCGCCCCGGTGGATTGGCGTCCCCAGGCCGCCCTGATCGGCATGCGGCACCGGTTGACGCCACCGCTGGCGGTCGAGGTCGGCTATCGTCGGCGGACCGCGGCCGGACGCTTGCGGCATGCCAGTATCCGCCAATGGAGGGATGTTCATGACAACGCTCGCCCTGCCGCACCCTGACAAGCTGCTGTTTCCAGCGGTGGGGGTGACCCGTCGACAGTTGGCGGAGTATTATGCGGCGGTTGCACCCTGCCTGCTGCGGGCGGCGAAAGACCGGGACCTGACTGTCATCCGCTGGCCGGACGGGATCGAGGGAGTCCGGTTTTATCAAAAGCACGCCGCGGACGGCGGATCCATCCGTCTGATGGGTGAGGACGACTTGATGCGCTGGACAGGGTGGGGGGCGATTGAATGGCACGCGCCCTTGGGCCCGCGGGAGACGCCAGGTGTCCATGACACGGCCGTGATGGACCTCGATCCCGGACCGGGGTTGGGATGGCCGGCGGTCACCGAGGCGGCGGGCGCCGTCGCCGCCTTGCTCGATCTGCTGAAAGTGCCGTTTCTGTTGAAGACCTCGGGGAGACGCGGCATCCATTTTTATATTCACGTACTGCCGACACCGTGCCAACTGGTTACCGCTCTCATGGCCCGGCTGGCCCAGGTCTTGGCCGACAGTCTGCCCGACCAGCTCACGGTGGCGCGGTACAAGCGCGATCGGGGCCATCGCATTTACCTGGATTACTTGCAAAACACGGCTGGCCGGACCATGGCTATGGCATATTCGGTGCGGGCGGTGCCGTCGGCCCTCGTTTCCGCCCCGATTCGCCGGACGGAAATCGGAATCGCACCGAGCCGATGGACGATGGCGGCGGTGCTCGCCCGGCTCCAGCGCGAGGGCAACCTATTTGACTGGCAGCACGACCCAGTCCCGTTGCGGGAGCGGTTGACGGCCAAGGGGCTTGGCGTGTGACCGGGCGGAAAAGGGGTGACGAGGTGCCAGGAGTGGAGTCGGAGACGTTGGCGCTGGCGCGGCGACTGACGGCCTGGCCGGAACTGGCCGTCCGTCTGGGGCATTCCCTTGACCTGCACCGATATCAGGTGGAGAGTGCCCTGAGGGTGACCGGACCCCTAGGCGGCCGGGCGATTTTGGCCGATGAGGTCGGGTTGGGCAAAACCATTGAAGCCGGGTTGGTGATTGCCGAATTGCGCGCGCGCGGACTTGTGGAGTCGGTGCTGGTACTGGTGCCGGCGGGACTCAAACGCCAGTGGGACTCTGAAATGCGGCAGAAGTTCGGGTGGCTCCCGATGCAATCCGCCCGCGACCGGGGTTGGATCTGGGTCCTGTCCATCGACACCGCCAAACGCTCGCCCCTCTTAGAACAATTGCAGGTTGTTCCGTGGGACTTGTTGATTGTCGACGAAGCGCACCGGTTGAAGAACCCGCGCACGCTAAACTACCGGTTGGTGGCGGGCATCACGGCCAAGCATCTGCTGCTGTTAACCGCGACTCCCCTGGAAAATCGCTTGACCGAGTTGTATGCGTTGGTCAATCTGGTGAAACCCGGGTTGTTTGGCTCCTATCTCCGCTTTTACGGCCAATTCATGCTTAACCCGCGCACACCTAAGAACGCCGCAGCGCTGCGGCAACTGCTGTCGCGGGTCATGGTCCGGCGGCAGCGGCGCGAGGTCGGGCGGGAGTTTCCTCCCCGTCAGGTGTCACTCTGGCCCATTCGCCTGGGTGTGCAGGAACGGCAGTTGTACGATACCCTGACCTTCGCCCTGCGGCGCGAATACCGTCAGCGGCTCGGCGGCCGCGAGACCATTTTGCCGCTGATCACCTTGCAGCGTGAATTATGCTCGTCGCCGCAAGCGCTGCTTCCCACCTTGCGCGCGGCCACGTGGCTCGGTCCCTTGCAAGAGCGCTTGCTGGGCTTGGCGACCTCTGTGTCCCGCACCGCCAAGGTGGAGGCGGTGGGCGAACTGCTGGAGCGGATGGCGGGCAAGGTGCTGATATTTACGGAATATCGCGCCACGCAAGCGGCGCTGATCGCGGAGCTCGCCGCTCAGGGAATTCCGGTCCGCGGGTTTCATGGGGGGCTCAGTGCGGGGCAGCGCGATGCCGCGGTGGCTTGGTTTCGCGGACCGGGCAGAGTTCTGGTATCCACCGAAGCCGGGGGACAGGGCATCAATCTCCAGTTTTGCCACCAACTGATTAATTTTGACCTGCCCTGGAATCCCATGCGCATCGAACAACGGATTGGCCGGGTGCATCGGCTCGGACAAACCCGGCCGGTGGCCATCTACAACTTGTTTTCCGTGGCCACCATTGAAGAAAATATATTGGAGCTGTTGCACGAAAAAATCGACCTGTTTCGGCATGTAATCGGTGAACTGGATGTCATTCTCCGCCAGGTTGAGCACCGCGGCACGCTCTCTAGCCGGCTGCTCGATATTTTTTTGGGGGAGGAGCGACCGGAGATGGTGCGGGCCCGCATCACTGAATTGGCCAACGAGTTTCTTGCGGCACGGGCCCGCATGGAACCGTCCGCAACGGCGATTTTGCCCCCAGAGTCTGGCGAAGCCGGTGCCCAACCTGTACACTAGAGGGGAGATGCAGGTCCGGCGCACCCGGGTTGCGGTGGCGGAGGCGGACCCGGACGCGGTCGCCGAGGGGTTTTCCGTGTCAAGCCGGCCCGAGCATGAACGAATCGCGGAGAGGCGCTCTGGTGTCTGCGTCTTGAGCAATTGCCCGACTGCAGAACTCTTGGCTGCGGGTCATGATGGGGGGAAACACGATGGGTTATCTGACCCCTCGTGATCGGCACACATTGTCGACGATGCTGCAGAGAATTCCCCACGGCACCCGGCTGGAACTTTTCATGCCGGCCAACGACCCCTTGAGCCAAGAGATGGCCAGCCTATTGCGCGAGGTGGCCGAGGTGTCGCCCGCCCGGATTCTTTTGCAGACCCGGGAAGTGGACCAGTTTCCCGCGCTGGCGGCGTTGTATGGCGTCCGGTTGACGCCGACCCTGGTGTTGTTGGACCGCTTTGGCGACGACACCGGCATGCGGATTGTGGGGATCCCAACCGGTTATCAATTTGGGGTGTTGGTTCAGGACATGGTGGACGTGGCGCTTGGCCGAACCCGTCTCTCGGCCCGTTCCCTGGCGTATTTGCAAAATCTGGACCGCGATGTGGAGATTGTGGTCGCGGTGGCACCCACTTGCCCGCACTCTCCACGGGCCGCCCGCCTGGCTCATCATATGGCGATGGCCAACCCTTCGCGGGTCCGGGCCTTTGTCATCAATGCCGCCCAATTTCCGCTTTGGGTCCGACGCTTTCCCGTGCAGGGGGTTCCCACCACCTGGATTACGGTCAACGGCGAAATCGCTCCACCCGTGGAGGGCGTGTGCCCCGAAGACCAGCTTATCCAGATGATTCGGACCACTCGGGTTGGCAACCGGTCGGAAAGGAGCCTGCCGCGTGTCGATTCCGGTGTTTAGCACGATAGCGGAACTGGCGGACTGGCGTGCCGGGCTCGCTCAAGCCGGTAGCAGCTTGGCGCTGGTGCCGACCATGGGCGCTCTGCATGCCGGGCACCTGGCGTTAGTCGCCGAGGCCTCGCGCAACGCGTCGGCCGTGGTCGTCAGCATCTTTGTCAATCCCTTGCAATTTGTCCCCGGAGAAGACATCGCCCGTTATCCCCGCGACTTGGCCGGCGATCTGGCCAAGCTGGCGGAGACCGCGGCGGATGCGGTGTTCGCCCCGGTTCCCGAAGAGATCTACCCGGATGGTCCCGGGAGCACCCTGGTGCGGGTGGCGGGAATCTCCGACGTGCTGTGCGGGCGCGCCCGCCCCGGTCATTTTGAGGGGGTCGCGACCGTGGTGGCCAAACTCTTCAACCTCACCCGCCCCGATGTGGCGGTTTTCGGGCAAAAAGACGCCCAGCAACTGGCAGTTATCCGGCGCTTGGTCAAGGACCTCAATTTTCCGGTGCGGATTGTGGGAATCCCCACAGTCCGCGAGGCCAGCGGTCTGGCCCTGTCGTCGCGCAACCGCTATCTCTCGCCGGCCGAAAAGGCGCGGGCCGCGGCCATCTACCGAGCGCTTACGGCGGCGCGGGCGCTCGCCCAGGGCCAACCCGCCATGCCGGTTCCGCCGCTGGTCGATTTGGTGCAGACGGTCCTGTCCGAGCAGGCGATCGATCCGGAGTACGTGGCAGTGGTCGACCCCGGCGACTTCACCCCGCTGGCGATGGTGCGCCGGGACCAACCCGCATTGCTGGCGGTGGCCGCCCGAGTCGGGAGCGCGCGCCTGATTGACAATATTGCACTCAATCCTTGACAGCCGCACCCCGGATCGGATGCGGGATGGTCGAAAGCCCCGGCCCCGGGGGGCGCGAACCCTGCGCAAGCGGGGGCCATCGGCGCGGCCTCGATTCCGGCCGGTCGCCGATGGCCGCCTTCCGCGCGGCTCGTCGATCGGGCCGCTGGTACGGCTTGTAAGGCACAGCCATGCTGCCCCCCGGGCGTTCCCGCAAGAGGGGCAAGGCGACCTGCGACAAATTTGGCGATCCCGGACGACCGCTGCCTAGGCTTAAACTGCGGTCCTTTACGCTCGCATCGGCCGGTGTTGCGGGCTGCGTGCCAAGCATATACTGCCCCCAGAAACGGGGGCGGCGATATGGTCAACGTGGTGTGGTTGGTGCTGATTGTCGGCGGGATCATTGTCAGTGCCCTGCATCACTCGATGCTGTCGGTGACCCAAGCCATCATTACCGGGTCGGAAAAGGCAGTCGAGGTGGCCATGGGCTTCGCCGGCATCATGGCGCTCTGGCTGGGGATGGCAAAGATCGCGGAGCAGTCCGGATTAATGCGCGGCGTGTCGCGGGCGTTGGCGCCCTGCGTCTCGCGGCTGTTTCCGGGTGTGCCCAAAGACCACCCGGCGATGGGCAATATGCTGATGAACATGGCCGCCAACATGTTGGGCATGGGCGGTGCCGCGACCCCCTTCGGATTGAAAGCGATGCAGGATTTGCAGTCGCTAAATCCCCGCAAAAATCGCGCCTCGGCCAACATGATTACGTTCTTGGCGATAAATACCGCGGCTATCAATTTTATCCCGGCGACGGTGATAGCCCTGCGGGTGGCGGCCGGATCCCGCAATCCCACCCAAATTGTCGGCCCCACCATCGTCGCCACCGGCACCGCCTGCCTGGTGGCCGTCGCTGCCGACCGGGTGATGCGGCATTACTGGGGAGGGGATGACGACCCGCCTAGCCAAACAGGAGACGACACACCACCACCGCGGCGATGAATCCGGCCAGATCGCCCAGCAGGGCCACCGACAGCGCATAACGGGTCTTTTGCACCGCGACCGACCCGAAATACAGTGACACCACATAAAAGGTGGTGTCGGTGCTGCCTTGCACGGTCGAAGCCAAACGGCCGATGAAGGAGTCGGGACCGTAATGCTGCAAAAGACCGGTGGTGACGCCGAGTGCAGCCCCGCCCGAAAGCGGGCGCACCAACATCAAGGGCACCACGGCGGGGGGGACACCCAATGCGTGCAGCGGCCGCGACAGCCAGTGAGTGACGGCCGCCATCGCCCCGGAGGCCTGGAAAATGTTGAGGGCGACCAGGATGCCGACCAAAAACGGGATCATGCGCACCGCCATGCGGAATCCCTCTTCCGCGCCCTCGACGAAGGTGTCATAGACCTTGACGCCTTTTACCCAGCCGTACAGCGGAATGAGGCCGATTAAAAAAGGAATCGCCCATACCGATACGGTTTCAATGATGGCGCTGGTCACCGTCTGCTGCCCCCCATTCTTGCCACGTGACCGGGATTTACCTGGTATACTGATCGCGAAGGGTTCGATTCGCCGATCGCCATCCGCCCTACACTTTATGTGGCCGTGCTCCGTCTCATGTGCCGATGGCAGGGTTTAACGAGCGGATTGCGGTGACGAGGGCGGGTGGTGATGCAGGCTCGAGGGGGTATCACGATGGCCATTTCCCAACGCATAGAGGAGTTGGGATTGCATCTTCCCGAACCCGCCCGCCCCGTTGCGGCCTATGTGCCGGCGGTGGTGCATGGCGGGCTTTGCTTTACCTCCGGGCAGTTGCCCTTCGATCAGGGGCGGTTGCTGGCGGAAGGCATGGTGGGCCGGGAGGTGTCGCTGGAAACCGCTTATGCCGCTGCGCGCCAAGCGGCGTTGAACGCGGTAAGCGCGGCCGCGCTGGCGGTCGGGGGTCTCGACCGGCTGACCGGCGTCGTCAAGGTGGTGGGCCTGGTGCAGTCGGCGCCGGATTTCCACCAGCAGCCGCAAGTCCTCAACGGGGCCTCGGAATTGCTGCAGGCGGTTTTTGGGGAGGCCGGGCGCCATGCCCGCACGGCGGTGGGAGTCAGCGCGTTGCCCCTTAATGCGGCGGTGGAGGTCGAATGCATTTTTTCCTGGGACGCCCATGGGCATTAGGGTGCAGCGGCTCATTGCGCAGGCCGGAATGGCGTCGCGACGGACCGCCGAGCAATGGGTCAAAGCCGGCAAGGTGCATATAAACGGCCAGACCGCGGTGCTGGGTGCCATCGTAGAACCGGGCGTGGATACCGTGACCGTAAACCACCAGATGGTCACTCCCGCGACCGCGCGCTGGGTGTTGGCGCTCAATAAACCGGTGGGGTACACCACGTCCCTGCGGGATCGCCATGCCGAGCATCTGGTCTCCGAACTAATCCCCGCCCAGTATGGCCGGCTCTTTCCGGTGGGCCGCCTCGACCGCGACACCTCCGGCCTGCTGTTGATGACCAATGACGGCGATCTGGCATTCCGTCTCAGCCACCCCTCGTTTGCGGTCCCCAAGATTTACGAAGCGTGGGTGGCGGGCATTCCCAAGGCCGGACATCTGCAACGGCTGGAGCGGGGCATTATGCTGGATGGCGGCCGCGCCCGCGCCCACGAAGTGAGGGTGGTGGAACGGGTCAACGGCAATAGCCGGGTGCGGCTTACCTTGACCGAGGGCAAAAAACGGGAGGTGCGGCGGATATTTGCCGCGGTCGGGCACCCCGTGCTGTCGCTGCAACGGGTCGCGTTCGCCGGCATCCTGTTGGAGGATTTGGCCGAAGGCGCCTGTCGCCCGTTGACTCACCGCGAATTGAAGAGCTTAGCACAGCGGGTCAACCCGCCGTCCAAAAAAACTTCGCAGCCCGTTCGGGATCCGCGTGGCAAAGGGGAAGACCGGAAACATGGGGAATCGCAAACACCTGGCCGAGGTGGTATCCAGCATGCAGGCCGTGCACCGTTATCGTCCGGAGGACCGCGGGATCCGCTCGGCCACGCCCGAGGAAATCCGCAGCGGCCTCACGGCTGATGTGTATTTTGTCGGCACCCAGCAAATTGTGGAAGCCTTGCAGCTGGCGGACAGCGTGGTGGTGGCCGAGATCTTTTGCACCCGGGACGGGTTGGTGGCGGGGATTGAAGAGGCCCTAGCGCTCTTACAGCCCTTGCCGGTTACGGTCGATGCCGTCGCGGAGGGAACCGCCGTCGCGGATCGCCAGGTGATCATGCGCATTACCGGGCGCTACGTCGATTTTGGCCTGTATGAGACCGCCTTGCTTGGCATTTTAGCATCGTCCTCGGGATGGGCGACGGCGGCCAGAGAGGTGGTGGAGGCGGCGGAGGGCACGCCGGTCGTCTCCTTTGGCGCGCGACATGTTCATCCGGCGGTGGCCTCGGTCATGGACCGGGCGGCGCTGGTGGGCGGGGCCCGGGGGGCCAGTTCGATTCTCGGTGCTCGCCAAGCCGGAGACCGGCCGTCGGGGACGATGCCGCATGCGCTCCTGTTGATGGTGGGGGATACGGTGGAGGCGGCGCGCGCGTACGATCGGGTGATGCCGCCGGACGCCCCGCGGGTGGTGTTGGTGGATACCTTTAAGGATGAGGCCGAAGAGGCACTGCGGGTCGCCGCCGCGCTGGGCGAGCGCCTGGCCGCGATTCGCCTGGATACTCCGCGCGAGCGCGGCGGGGTCACCCCAGCCCTGGTCAGGGAAATTCGCGAGCGCATGCGCCAGGCCGGGTTCGGCCGGGTGGGGCTGTTCGTCTCCGGCGGGCTGACCCCGGAGCGGATTCGCCTGCTCCGGGAAGCGGGGGCGACGGGGTTCGGCGTCGGCAGTTACATCGCCGCCGCGCCGCCGCTTGATATGACCATGGACCTTAAAATGGTTGGCGGCCGGCCGGTCGCCAAGCGCGGGCGCATTCCGGGAATTACCCCGTCGGTGGGGTTGGTGCGCCGTCAAGCTCCGCCTGGCGACGCAGGATAGCGTCGCGCATCCGCAGCCAATCCACCTCGGTCAAGAGCGGCTTCAGGTCCTCAAGACAGTCTGGTCCGGGATTCTCCAAGCAGTCGGCCAGGGCGTACGGCAGTCGCTCGCTTTGTGGCACCTGGGCGATGATGCGGCCGCGCACGGCATGCCGGGCAACGGCTTCTTGGGGCAAATGCGCCTCCCAGGCGGCCACGGCCAGATCGGCGCAATCTGCTGCCAGCCAGGCCTCGCCTTCGGCCTGACCGTGAGGATCGTGGATGCGGTACGCCTGCCAGGTTTCGCTGACCAGGCGGCAACGGCCCAGGGCGAGGGTCAGGACGTGGAGCAGGGCCAGAATGCGCGGGGGCGAGGGTGGGCTGGACATGTCCCCGAGGCCGCTGAAGATGCGCGGAACCAAGTCGCGGCGGCCGGGGGCCAACGTCTGCCAGACGGTGTCAAGCGGGAGCGCGGGGTTGGCGTCGAGCAGGTCAAACCATCCGTGCGGTTCATCGCGGGTGGTGAGGATCTGCCGGCACCAGTGGTCAAATGCGGCTCGCCAGTCATGGCGCGCCATCCAAGAGGGGTGGGTGTCGGCACACATGGCATAGGCCTGGCCAGCGGTCCACTGGCGGGGCGGGGGTGCCGCAAACGCCCGGGCCAGCGCCGGCCAGGCGGCGTCGCGGGCGGGTTGGCGCCAGGGATGGGGATGCTCCGGCACATCTTGCCAGGCGAATTCGCGGCCGATAAGCCAAGACCAGGCCGCGTCTGGCATACGGCGCAGGACATAGGGCAGGGGTTGGTAACGTTCGGGGTCCGCCAGGAAATCCATCAGCAGCGCGGCCGCGTGCGCGCATACCCCGCGGCGGCGGCAGGTGCATCCCACTTGCAAGCCCTCCGAAATCTGGGCACAATGAGGAATGTAGTCGTCCTGGTAGCCATGCAAGTATGCCGCGATCCGCAAGGGATGCGGTCGGACAGGCCGTCGCAGACGTTCCGCCCGCAAGTATTCCCGGGCGCCGTCGACCGTACGCACGGGAAATGACAGCATCGCTTCCCCCAGACTGGACGCGTCCAGTCGATGTCCGGCTAACAGCATCCCAATACACGGCCGCCAATCTGGTGGCAGGGGGGGGTCAACATGCAGGTGAAATGCCAGATTTGCGGACGGGCCGAGGACGTGCCGGCTTGGTCCGAAGACTTTGAGAAGTTGAAGGAAGGCACAAAGCACCCCTATATTTGCAAAACATGTCAGGACCTCATTCGTTCCGACGCACACCGTGAGAAACAACGGTAGAGACTGGGATTTATTATAGCATATGGGGACGGCGGATTGCCTGCGAACCTTAGCGAAAAAAGGAGATTGTCGGATGATACGGGGCATTCGCGGTGCCACCACGGTCGAGCACGATACGGCCGAAGAGATTTTGAGCCGGACCGAGGCGCTCATTGAAGAAATGGCCCGGGTGAATCAGCTTGAGCCGGAACAGCTCAGCAGCATTTGTTTTACCATGACACCCGACCTGCATGCCACATTTCCGGCCGAGGCCGCGCGCCGGGTGGGGTGGCGGTTCGTGCCGGTCATCTGTATGCAGGAGCTCGACGTGCCGCATGGCCTGCGGCAGACCATCCGGGTTCTGATGATGGCGGAAACCGACCGCACCCAGCCGGAGGTCCGCCATGTCTACCAGCATGGCGCGGTCGTGCTGCGCGAGGATCTGGTGTCGCCCAAGGATGGCTTGCGGTGACCCAGATGGTACGGCCCCGCGGCCTGGTGATTGCGGTGGATGGTCCGGCCGGGGCCGGCAAGAGCACGGCGGCACAGGCCATGGCGGCCATGCTGGGCCTTTTGTATCTTGACACCGGAGCCATGTATCGGGCTCTGGCGCTTAAAGCGCTGAGGCGGGACGTCGACGTGTGCGATGGAGCCGCCTTAGCCGCCCTCTTGGCGGACACGGCGATCGTTTTGCAGCGAACCGATGACGGCCGGTCGCAAGTCCTGCTGGACGGCGACGAGGTTTCGGCTCAGTTGCGCTCGCCGGAGATCAATGCCACGGTGGCCGAGGTGGCCAGACACCGTGCAGTGCGGGAAGAGATGGTCCGGCGTCAGCGGACGTTGGCCGTCGCGGGCGGAGTGGTGATGGATGGCCGCGACATTGGCACGCATGTGCTGCCGGATGCCGACCTCAAGTTTTACCTGACGGCATCGCTCGATGCCCGGGCCCGCCGGCGCCAGGCGGATTTGGCGCAACTGGGGTACACGGTCCGCTTTGAGCAGTTGCGAGAGGAAATTCTGCAGCGTGACTTCGTCGATGCCGGACGACCCCACCACCCCCTGCAACAGGCAGCCGACGCGATTGTGATTGACACCACCAGTCAGGAGGTGAGCCGGGTGGTCGAGCAGATGGTGGCCCGGTGCCGCCAGCGGCTGGCCCGATGATTTACTGCACTCTGTATTGGCTGGTGCGGATCGGGCTGTCGGTGCTGTTTCGCTTGGAGGTGGTAGGGGTGGACAATATTCCCCGCCAGGGGGCGGTGATTATCGTCGCCAACCACATCAGCGCTTTTGACCCCCCGACCATTGGGGCCATCATGCCCAGACCCATCCATTTCATGGCCAAGGCGGAACTGTTCGAACATCCCGTCTTGCGGTTGGTGCTGCGCTTGGGCCGCGCCTATCCGGTCCATCGCGGCCAGCCCGACCGACGGGCGATTCGACATTCGTTGGCGCTCCTAGCCCGTGGCCAAGGCATCATCATGTTCCCCGAGGGTCACCGCTCAGAGACCGGAGATTTGCAGCGAGCGCGGGCCGGCGTAGTGTATATCGCCCAAAAAGCCGGGTGCCCGCTGGTGCCGGTGGGGGTCAGTGGAACATATCGTTGGGGTCACCGAGTGGTTTTTCACATTGGCCAACCGTTTCGCATACCCCCGGATCTCGAGCGCGCTGCCGCCCAAGAGTTGGTGATGGAGCAGATTGCGCTCCAAGTCGGGACCGGGTCAATCCGCCAAAAATTGTGAAAGCCTTGGATCGTTTTCCGTTTCGGGTGTAATATAAAACAGAATAGGGCTCTTTTGTTCTTGGGGCTTAGAGGACTGTTGGGGAGGTCGGCTTAGCATGGAGGAACGCAAGGAGACGTTAGGGACCAACGCCCAACCGGAGCATTCACGGGAAAGTGATGACGCCCTGAACATGGAGGAATCGCTTGCTTACGCCCCGGTGGGTGACGCCCGGCCGGGGGAGATCCTGCAAGGGCGGGTCGTTCATATTTCCAACGACGGGGTGCTGGTGGATGTCGGAGCCAAGTCCGAGGGCATCGTCCACTTGCGGGACCTCAGCCATCGCCGTATCGATCGTCCGGAAGAGGTCGTCAAGCTTGGTGACCAAATCTCGGTGTACGTTATTGGCTATGAGGGTGAAGAAGGCGTTCTTAAGCTGTCCAAGCGCCGGGCAGACGAGCAGGTGGCGTGGGAACGGCTGGAAGAGGCGCTGAAGACGGGTGACGTGTTGAACAGCCAGGTGGTCGAGGTCGTCAAGGGTGGATTGGTCGTGGATGTGGGCTTGCGGGGATTTATTCCGGCCTCGCTCATCGCCCAGGGCTATGTGAACGATCTGGCCCCGTTTCTCGGGCAAACCGTGCGGGTGAAAGTCGTCGAACTGGACCGGGGCAAACGGCGCGCCATTCTCTCCCGAAAGCAAGTGGTCGAAGAAGAAGGCCGTGCCAAACAGGAGGAAGTGTGGGCGAAAGTGGGCGAGGGCAGCGTGCAGGAGGGCACCGTTAAAAGCCTGACCGACTTTGGCGCCTTCATTGATTTGGGAGGCGTCGACGGGCTGTTGCATATCAGTGAGATGTCGTGGTCGCGCATCCAGCATCCATCGGAGTTGTTGGAAGTCGGCCAAACCCTACGCGTCAAGGTTCTGCGTATGGACCGGGAGCGGGGGAAAATCTCCTTAGGGCTGCGGCAAGTCACCGGAAATCCCTGGGACACTGTGGGTGAACGGTTTGTGCCAGGCCGAATCTATGCCGGTCGGGTGGTGCGTTTGGCATCGTTTGGGGTTTTTGTGGAATTGGAACCCGGAGTGGATGGCTTGGTGCATATTTCGCAGCTGGCGGAGTTTCGCGTCAACCAACCGGGCGACGTGGTCAGCGTGGGCGATCAAGTGGCTGTCAAGGTGCTGGCGGTAGAACCGGAACGCAAACGCATTTCCCTGTCCAAACGAGAGGCCGACGCTGAAGGCGGATTCGATGCCATCATGCCCGAGCAAGCGCCGACCGACGACCGGGATGCGGAGGCGGATGCGCAAGGCCGGATGTCCGCTTACCATGCCGGGGATTGGGATGACGAGGAGTTTCCGAGCTAAGCCGGCCCGCTGGCTACCCTCCGCACCCGGCTCGGTGAAACCCCGTCCCGTCCTGACGAGGCCCAAGATAGCCGCCGTAGCAGGCGGCTTTTGCATGTGTCGCGGCGCATAGCTGACGCACCGGTGGCTCAGGTTAACCGGGGGGCCAACGATGAGCAACTTCCATCTCACTGTGTTGTGGATGGCCTCGGCGGTGGCGCTTTGGGGCGGCTTCGGCCAACGCCCGCTGAGCCGCTGGGGCGTGCGCGCCGGCCCGCTGGCCGGGATCATGGTGCTCGCCGCGCTATTCAGCAGGCTTTCCCTGCAAGTCGGCCCGCTGCGCGTGGAGGCCGGGGAACTGGTGCTGGCGGCGGGCGCGGTGACGGTGCTGGCCCGGACGGGGAAATGGCCATGGTTCATCGCGACGGCAATCTGTACCGGACTCGCGGCAGGGTTTCGCGCCCTCGTTCCCTGGCAGACAGGCCAGGCCAGCGTCATTCCCTGGTTGGCCTGGCAAGCCCTGGGCATGGGGGCTGGCCTCGGCCTGGTGATCGGCGCGGCGGCCCCGGCGGCCGCGGCTGCGGCGAGCGCGGCGTTGGCTGCAGGCGTCTTCAGCGTGGTGTGGCACGCCCCGCGCCACATCGGCCGGACCGTCTTGACCACCGCCTTTCTGGCGGCGTTGCTGGCTTGGATGATAGGTTGGGCGCTGGAGAAGGTGGCCAGCGCCCGCGAGCAGCCGCCCCGCGCTTGACCCCGCGAACACGGTGGGCTACTGTGAAACCATGACGAAGGAGGAGAATGGCGTGGGATTGGTAGCCCTCGTCGGTCGGCCCAATGTGGGCAAGTCCGCGCTCTTCAATCGCCTGACCGAGACCCGGCGGGCCATTGTGGAGGATTACGAAGGGGTCACCCGGGACCGATTGTACGAGGAGACAGAGTGGAATGGCGTCGGTCTGACGGTGGTTGACACCGGCGGCATCTGGGTGGATGATGACGCTTCGATTTTGACCATGACCAGGCGGCAAACCGAAATTGCGATCGACGAGGCGGACGTGCTGGTGTGGGTGGTAGACGGCATTTCGGGGCCCTCGGCCGCTGACGAGCAGGTTGCGAGCCTGTTGCGCCGTGCCGGCAAACCCGTGATTGTGGCGGTGAACAAGGCGGAAAGCACCATTGTGCAGGGAGTGGAATTTTACCGCTATGGATTTGGGCCGCCGTCCTTGGTGTCGGCGGTGCACGGCCACGGGATTGGAGATTTACTGGACAGCATCGTAAACTTAATGCCCGCGGAAGCGGCCAATCCGGAGAGGGTTGCGGAATCCCCGCGACGGATTGCCATCGCCGGCAGGCCAAACGTCGGCAAGTCCTCCTTGGTTAACGCTTTAAGCGGACAGGAGCGGACCTTGGTGACACCCATTGCCGGTACCACCCGGGACGTGGTGGATACCACGTTGGAACGGGACGGCAGACGTTACGTGTTGTTGGATACGGCGGGCTTGCGCCGGCCTGACCGGATATTCGAACACCTTGAGGAAAAGACCGTGCAACGCACCTTGCAAGCCATTCGCCAGGCGGATGTGGTGCTGCTGATGGTGGCGGCCAACGAACCGATTACCGCCCAGGATCAACGCATCGCGGGACAGGTGGCCAATGCCAAGAAGGCCAGCCTGGTGCTTTTGAACAAAGCCGATTTAGTCAAGGGCACCACCATCGCCCTTCAGCAAAAACTGCGCGAGGAGTTCAAATTCCTGTCTTATGCCCGCATTATGCCGGTATCGGTGCAAACCGGATGGCACTTGCCCGAGATTTGGCCGGAAGTGGATCGGGTGTATGCGGCGTACACGCGAAGATTGCCGACGCACGCATTGAATCAGACCATTCAAGCCAGTGTGCATCTGAATCCACCACCCACCCGCCACGGACGCGGATTGCGCATCTATTACGCGACGCAGGTCAGCGTGCGGCCGCCGCACATCATTTTCTTCGTCAACGACCCCGAACTCTCGCATTTTAGCTACGAGCGTTACCTCGAAAACCGCCTGCGCGAGGCGTTTGGATTCGAAGGCAGCCCGATTCGCTTGACGTTTCGGGCACGCCGCCGGCGAGAGGGCGAAGATCTGTGAGTCCGCCCCGGGTGAGCATTTTTGGAAACGGCAACTGGGCCTTAACACTGGCCGATTTGGCCTATCGGTCGGGTTCGGCGGTATGCCTCTATGCGCGGCGTGACGATGTTGCCAGGCATCTGCGGGCAAAACGCCAGCATCCGGAATTCCTGCCACATTTGCGGTTGGACGGCTCCATCCACATTACCAGCAGCCTGCGGACGGCTGCCAACAGCTCTCGCCATTGGGTGATTGCGGTTCCCAGCCAATACGTCCGCCCGTTGGCGGCGAGTCTGGCGGCCTTCGTTTCCGGGAGCCACAGCGTGTTGTCCGCCAGCAAGGGTCTGGAACGGCAAAGTCTGGTCCGCATGACCGAAGTTCTGCAACAGGAATGGGCAGGCAGGGGGCGCCCCCCCGCGATCAGCGCATTGAGCGGGCCCAATCTGGCCATCGATATTAGCTTGGGCCGCCCGGCCGCCTCAGTGTTGGCCACCCAATCCGCCGATTTTCCCCTCTGGACGGGAATATTAGGCGGGGCCAACCTCAGACTCTACCATCAAACCGATGTGGCGGGGGTGGAACTCGGCGGAGCCCTTAAGAATATCCTGGCGATTGCGGTGGGGATTGCCGATCAAACCGAACTGGGCGACAGCGCGAAGGCGGCTCTGGTCACCCGCGGACTGCATGAGATGGGACGGTTGGCGGTTCGGCTCGGGGCCAACTGGACAACGCTGGCGGGCCTCTCCGGGTTGGGCGATGTCGTAGCCACCGCATCCTCACCCCACTCGCGGAATCATTGGTGTGGACAAGAACTGGGCAAAGGCCGCAGTCTGGCGGAGATCCTGGCGGGAACCTCTATGGTGGTGGAAGGGGTGGGAACGACCGAAGCGGCCTACGCCTTAGGTCAAGAGCTGGCCATTCCCTTGCCGATTACCAATCAGGTGTTGGCCATCTTCCGCGGCAAAGCGGTATCCGCCGCGGTTCGCGATTTGATGACGCGGGCGCTGGTCAACGAGTCCGAGTTTTGACCCGTGCCGGAGGAAGCGATTGCCCGCGGGCATGGTCTCCGCGGTAGGCCGCAAACCAAAGCCGGCAGAGTTGCCGGACGCCGCCCGTTGGCCGCTATGCGCGCCAGCGCCGGGTGGTGGTGCCGTGTAAGCTCCCGCCGCCAGTGCTGTGGCTGGGCGGGAGGCGGGGCTGGTGAGGGTGCGCAGGCTGCGGCCCGGATGGCCGGCAAGGAGGGGGTCTACGCTCCGTCGGCATGGTTTCAACGGTATGGATCGTTAAATCGAAACGGTGGAGAGTGCTTATGAGCCAATCGCGCGGCAATTCTTCCCGCCTCATCCGCCAAGCCATCGAATGGTTGCAACAGTCCCTGCCGCGCCTCGGTGCTGACGGATCCGATCAGGACGCGGAGAGGGACCCGGACCTCCGAACCCGGTTGGCCCATCCCGACGAAACCGCCGTCTTCAGCGATCCCTATGGCGTTTTGGCCGCAAAGTGGCTGGCCTCGTTCGAGGACGAGCTGCAACGGTACAGTGAGGCCGCAGTCAAATCGTTCTACCGCACCATCCGGGATGATGCCAACGCGCGGGCCGTGCTCGGACTGTTGACCCCCGCGGAAAGCCAAAACCTGGAGGCCAGTCAGCGGCAGTACTTGAGAAAACTGCTGTCCCCGTCGCTGCTGCGGTCCCAGCATGAACAAATGGCTTTTGCGGTGGGCGTAAGGCACGTCAAAATGGGGTTGGCAGCGGACACGCTGGCGGTGGGATTCAAAATCTATCGGCAAGCGGTCGAGCAGTTTCTCCCCCAAGATCCGCGAGCCGAGCGCATTTTGCGGCAAATCCTGATCGAACGCCTGGCCAATGACATCAGCCTGCAATTGCAGGCCTATGCCGCGACCGAACAAGCCCGCCTCCGTCTGTTGGAATCCTTGTTGAACATGTTCGCGGGAACCGACAACCGCGATGATTTAATCCAAGCCTTTTTGCAACAAATCGTGGAGCAGGATGGTCTGGCCGGAGCCGCCATTGTGCATGTGGAGGATGCGGGCCGGCTGATCTGCGAAAGGTCCGCCGGGATGGCGTTGCACACCCCGCAATCTCTGTCAGGCCACGGCATGACACCAGTCGATGAGGCGTCCGCCATCATTGTGCAAGCCTGGCAAACCGAACGGCCGGCCACGGTCAACTCGGTGCAGTTGGAGATTTCAGCCCCATCGGTGCGCCGCATTGCCGAAAGCACCGGGATCCGCTCGTTCGGCGTGTGGCCCGTTCAGAACATTGCGGGCATCCCCAGCGCGATGCTGGTGTGCTACAGTCACTTGCCGGGATATTTTCTGGCCAGCAACCGGTTGGAGTTTTGGGAAGCGGCCAGCCGCCACTTGGGGACGGCGCTGGAGCGGATTGGGCGGGTCCGCCTCACCGACCAACAGCCGTCGTCGCTTGCCCAACGGCAGCACTACCGCATGCTGTTGGAACAAGGCGCCGTAACCCTGCTGTATCAACCCGTCATCGATGTGCAGACGCACCAGATCAGCAAAGTGGAAGGACTGGCCCGTCTCATCGATGGTGAGCAGCTGATTCTTCCGGCGCAATTCTTGCCCGCCTTTGGCCCCCCGCAGCTCATCGCCCTGTTTGAGCAGGGCATTAAACGGTTGTTGCGCGATTTAAGCAGATTGCGGTCGGCGGGTATGCCGCTGTCGGGCAGCATCAACCTGCCTCCGGAGGCCTTGCAAGCTTCACAATTGTTGCCCCGCCTGGCCGAGACCGTGGGGGCTTTCGGGTTGGACGCGCAGGAACTTCAGCTCACCCTGGAAATATTGGAGACGGGTGGACTTGATGAGACGGCGGCTCGCAGTCAGTTAAACGCCTTGCGCCATCAAGGTTTTCGGATATCGCTGGACGACGTGGGCAATGGTGAATCCTCGCTCCGCCGGATGCGCCAATTGCCGCTCGATGAAGTGAAAATTGACCAGGTGTTTGTGCGCCCGCTGATCACCGATCTGGATAACCTCGATTTTCTCATCACCTTGATTGATATGGCGGACGACTTAGGACTCGATTGCGTCGTCGAAGGTGTTGAAAACGCCGATGTGTTGGACATGGTTGGCAGTCTCGGCAATGCGTACGCGCAAGGGTACGGCATTGCCCGACCGATGCCCCTGGCGGTCCTGCAGGAATGGATTGCTAGCCATGAAGGGCAAGAACACGGAACTTACCCCCGCTCTTTGGCGGGATGGTATGCGCAACATCTGGTCCGCGCCAAAATGGTTCGCACCGGTTGGAGCCGCAATCTCGATCACCGGCATATTGTCCGCTTAAGTGACGCCGCGCAGTGCCCGCTGTCCGCCGTGCTGTCCGCCGCCGCGGACTCGAGCAAGCGCGCGGCCCAGCTTCACGCCGACTTTCATGACGCGCTGACCCAACGGGCCTCGTCGCCGTGGCAAAAGGGCACCCGGCAACGGAAAGCGGCGGAACAGGAATTCCGCGAACGCACCCTGGCGTTGCATCAAGCGATCCAGACCCTCTATCGCGCGGACCAACCCATCGGCTGATGCCGTGCCGTTGTCTTTCCGGCAGCGGGCGCCAGGCGAGGCCGGAACTCGACAACGGCAACAAAATCATCCCCAATCCCGGGGCCGAGGTATTATCCCGTCCTTCCCTTCATATCTTGCTATTGTTATTCATAGGGGGATCCCGGGACAGGCGGCGGACCGGCGCCAACCCTAAAAGGGAGGGAACCGCAGCATGGAGAAGTTTGACCTTTTCAAGGATTTGGCCGAACGCACGGGCGGCGATGTGTATATCGGTGTCGTGGGACCGGTCCGCACTGGCAAGTCCACTTTTATCAAGCGTTTCATGGAACGCATGATCCTGCCCGCTATCGAGGATCCCAATGAACGGGAACGCGCGGTCGACTCGTTGCCCCAAAGTGGCACGGGACGCACCATAATGACCACCGAGCCGAAATTCATTCCCGATGATGGGGTGGAGATCGCGATTAACCCGACCATTTCCCTGCGGGCGCGTTTGGTGGACTGCGTGGGCTATGCGGTGCCCGGTGCCCTGGGCTATACCGAACAAGACGGCGCGCGCATGATCAACACCCCTTGGTCCGACGACCCCATGCCGTTTGAAGAGGCGGCCGCAATAGGAACCCGCAAGGTTATTGCCGACCATTCGACCATCGGCTTGGTGATAACCACCGATGGCAGTTTTGGCGAATTGCCCCGCGAGGCGTATCTCGAGGCGGAGGAACGCGTGGTGGCGGAACTGAAAGAACTGGAAAAACCTTTCGTGGCGATCCTGAATTCGGCCCATCCCCAAACCGACGAGACACTCGCTTTGGCCCATCAGCTATCGGCGGCTTATGATGTCCCGGTGTTGCCGATGAATTGCGCGGAACTGCGCCAGGACGACATCGCCGAAGTGCTAGAGCAAGTGTTGTACGAGTTCCCGGTGGCGGACATCGCATTTGAATGGGGGGACTGGGTTCAGGCGTTAGCGACGGATCATTGGCTGCGCCGGCAACTCCACTTAGCCACGGAGGAGGCTCGGGCCGGAATTCACCGGCTGCGCGATATCGACGCCGCGCTCGGCGATTTGATGACCCGCGATTTCTTGCAGGAGGTCCGGCTGCGGCACATGGATCTGGGGACGGGCGGGGCCACGATCTTTATTGCGGCCCGCGACGAACTGTACTACCGCATACTCGGGGAGTTGGCCGACCGCCATGTCGCCGACCGCGGCGACATCATGGCCCTCTGGCGGGAGTATGTGGCCGCCAAGACCGAATGGGACAAAGTGGAGGAAGCGGTGCGGGAAGTCCGTGCGACCGGCTATGGAATGGTCGCCCCCACGGTTGATGAACTGGTGCTGGCAGAACCTGAACCAATCCGCCGCGGCAATCAGTTTGGGATGCGGCTTAAGGCGGTGGCCCCGTCCATCCACATGATCCGGGCCGACATCGAGAGTGAAATTACCCCGATTATTGGCACCGAACGGCAGGCCGATGAACTGGTGCAATACTTGATGGAGCAGTTTGAAGAGGACCCGCGCCGGTTGTGGGACACCAATTTGTTTGGCAAGTCATTGCATGACCTGGTCCGCGAGAGCATTCAATCCAAATTATTTCGGATGCCTGACAATGCCCAGGAAAAACTGCAAGAGACGCTGACCCGAATCATCAACGAAGGGTCCGGGGGCCTTATTTGCATTATCATTTAGTCCCGGTGGCGGCGACCCGGGCGCTGGGCTGGGGCTTAGAGTCCCAGCCGCCAATCCTGAGGCAGGTACAGCGCATCGAATGGGTTGGGGACAACACCGCTTAGGTCCGGTGAATAGACGAGTTCGCGCAGCGGCCAGGCAAGATAAATCAGGTGACTGGCGGCTCCCGGGAACAGTTGCTGAGCGGTGGGGTAGGGCCAAGCTGTGACCGCCACGACACGCACCAGCAGGCCGTGGGGAGCGGACGTGGCGGCAACCGTCCGCGCCACCGCCCCGGACAAGGTCCAGTGCTGGGTCAGCCAGACCCCCACGGCATGGAGATCGCCGGTGCTGGGGGCGGCCACCGCAATCTGCAGCCCCGCCAATGAAGCGGGCGAGATGGCGCCCGAGCCGCGGGTTGGGGGAAGCGGACGCGACGATGCCGGCAAGAAGGGTCCAAATGCGGGGACGGCTGCTGACGCCCAAACCGAGTGGATCAGGGAGGATCGGTCGAGGTTGGCCGCTAGCCGGGGGCGGGCCGAGGCGGCCCCGGGTCCGGATAACACGAGGGCGACGTACTGCGGCTCGATGACGTCTACCTGATGCCAACCAGTCGGCACGGCTTGGCGGGGAGGCCACGACTGCACCAGGCGGGCACCCCGGGTGTGGGTGGCGGGGGGGGTGACCCACCACCAACTCATGGTCCGAATGTGCGGGCCCCCTAGAAAATACCGGGGATTGGCCACCCACCGGAGCCGTTCGCCAGACCAGGCGACCGGACGGTAGGGCCCCGTTCCCACGATGTTGTGCAAGTCGTTTAAGAACCGGGAGTGGGTCAGACGGGAGGTGGTGCGATGACGCAACAGAAACGAAGGCAGGATCCAGGAATGGCCTAGCGGGGACAGGGAGTTGGCGATAAATCCCGGATCCGGGTGGCGCAGCCGCACCGACACGGTGGTGGCGTTGACTGCCGAGACGGATGCGATATCTCCCAATAACCCCGGATTGAGGGCGTGCTCCAGGTTTAGCGACCACACCACATCGGCGGCGGTCACCGGCCGCCCGTTCCACCATTTGGCGTAGGCATTGAGATCCAGTACCACACGCGTTCCCGCCGCATCGACCATCCAGCGCGCGGCCAGCCGGGGTTGAACGGATCCGCTGGGGGAGACATTGACGAGGGTATCATAGATCATCGAGCAAGCCGCCAAATTGGTCGGGGAATGAGCGGTCAGCGGGTTGAGGTCGGTTACCTGGCCAGTCGAGACGCGCAATTGGGCCGGTCTGATCAAGGCAGGGTGCGGCAGCCGCGGAGCTCCACACGCAGTCAACATCAACAGTGCCGTCATGACGCCTAAGCCGAGGGCCAGTGCCCGGTACAACCGGTTTCCTTCCTTTCGGATCAAGAGTGCGCAATCGGGCCGGATGGCCGCGGGTTCCGCGTCCGCCCGTTATGCCGAGTCCCGGGTTGTCTTAAGGAGGGGCGGGGTGCTCCGCCGCCCATCCCTCGGCCGGGTCGCGCCGATGCCAGACCCCGGGTCCACATGCGCGCGACATGGAGCGCGAACCTGGCGGTTCGGACGCCTCCGGTCGGGCCGGGATGTTGGCTGGCGGACGCAGGTTCCCCAGCCGCACAAGAAAAAGTCCGCTCCTTGAGCGGACATAATGGTCGGACTGGCGGGATTCGAACCCACGACCTCTACCACCCCAAGGTAGCGCGCTACCAAACTGCGCCACAGCCCGGTGACGACTGCATTATAGCACGGAACGGGCTGGGCAGCAAGTCTGGCAGCCCGTAAACCGGTCTTGCCGGCACAGCGGCACCCTCGGCCAGCTGAGCGGCGCCGTTGGGCGTGGGTTCGCACGGACTAATTGTACTGGATGCGCGGGTCAACCAGGCTATACAAAATATCGGCCAGCAGGTTGCCCAAGATGGTCAAAACGCCCGTGATGACGACCACGCCGAGAATTATGGGATAGTCGCGCTGCATGGCCGCATTCCAAAAAAGCAGTCCCATTCCCGGGTAATTGAACACCACTTCGATCAGCAGGGCACCCGAAAAAAGGTTCGGCAGGGAAAATCCCAGCAAGGTGATAAGCGGCAGCACCGAGTTGCGCAACGCATGTTTGACCACAACGACGAACTCGCTCAGCCCTTTGGACCGCGCCGTGCGAACATAGTCTTGCACCAGGGTGTCGGTCATTGTCGTCCGCATGTATCGTCCCCACCCGGCGACCGTTGTCAAGACAATGGTAAGGACCGGCAGGGTGGTATGGGCGACCCAGGATCCGAACCCGGGGTTGTTGACCAGGGCATTGGACAATCCTCCGCTGGGGAACCACCCCAGATCGATGGAAAAAATAATGATGAACAGGATGCCCGGCCAGAACACCGGCATCGAATAGAAGAAATAGGTGAGCGCGGTCATCACGTAATCAAATTTGGTGTCTCGAAAATAGGCCTGCGCGGACCCGAGCAAGATGGACGACAGGTGGGCAATCAGCACGCCCAGCCCGACAATGGCCAGGGTTCTGGGCATGTTGACCTGAATGAGATGCCAGACGGTCTCGTTGTAGAAATAGGAGACGCCCAAATTTCCGTGCAGCAATTGCCACATCCAATTGCCGTATTGGTCCCAGAGGGGCTTGTTCAATCCGAATTCCCGGTTTATGACGGCAATGCGCGCCGGGGTGGCGCGTGGACCGAGCATGGCGGCGGCGGGGCCTCCCGGCACCAGATGCACCAAAAAGAAGCTTATCACGCTAACCCCGAGGAGTGCGGGGACTGCTTGCAAGAACCGCCGGACGATAAACCGTGCCATGTCACTGCCCCTTCCTAGGTGCGGGTTCGATTAAGTCGTGGATCAAACGCCTGCCGCAGCGCGTCGCCGATAAAGTTGACCGAGAGTTCGACCACTAAAATCGCAATCCCCGGCGGATAAATCAGCCACCAGGCGTTTTGGAACATGTATTGCATGCTGGTCGACAGCATCTCCCCCCAGTTTGGCGTGGGAGGGGGCAAGCCCAGGCCCAAAAAGCTTAAATACGCGACCACCAAGATGGCGTCCGCCACCTGAAAGGTGGCGTTGACCACCACGACCCCCATCACGTTGGGCAAGAGGTGCCGAATCATTATCCGCCAGGTGGATGAACCCATCGCCCGCGCTGCTTCCACGAAGTCGCGGTGTTTAAGCGACAAGACTTCCGAGCGCACCAGGCGGGCCACTCCAAACCACGACAAGGCCGCAATCACAAAAATTAACACCGCCGCGTTGGGCCGAAACACCGAATCCAGAAAAAGCAGCAAGAACAGGTAAGGGATGGCATACATGATATCAATGAACCGCATCATCACCGCGTCGACCGCTCCGCCCACCAAGCCGCTAACCAAACCATAAAGGACCCCGATAACGGTGGTAACGAGCGCAGCGGCGAACCCCACGAGAAGGGATAACTGGCCGCCGAGCATCATGCGTTTTAGATAATCCCGGCCTAAACTGTCGGTCCCGAGCGGATGGTGCAGAGTCGGTGCGGCAAGGGTTTGCAGAAGGTTGGGCTGATTGGCGTCTTGATGCCAAAACAGCGGACCGGCAAAGGCGAACAGGACCATGAAAGCCAGTCCGCCCACGCCTAGCCGGGCCAGCGGATTGTGCCAAAAGGCACGCCATTCACGCGAAGAGCCGCGGGGCGCTTTGATTGCGGGCGGACTGGCGAGGGCTTCTCGAAATTCTGGTTTGGCACTCATCGCGCTAATCTCTCCTATCGGACGGATGCGAACGGGTGGGGAGGGCTCCCCGATGGATCCTTTCGGCGTGGGGCGCGTGCTGACCAGGCTGTTTAGCTCGCCAGGGTTGCCCGCGGGTAGACGGCCGACGCCTCAGTCGCGAACGGAACCGGTTGCAAGCGGCGCGTTTGGCGCTCTTGTCCGCATCCTGCGCGGTCAGACCGGCGGGATGCTGATGGGAAACGCTATCCGGACGATGCCGAAGCCAGGGCGGCGGGGGCGGGTATCGCCCCGTCATCCCCTCCCCCCCAGCGAACGGAGCCGGGGTTGGTGGTGGTCGGAATCCCAACGCTTTCCTCATGGCTTTCCCCTCTCGGCTGGCCAATCCCCCGGGGGCTGGCAGCGAGCCCGCATTCTCTAGCGAACCGCCCGGGGGTTACGGCTCACGTGCCCACAGCGCATGATGGCAATTGTCATTTAACCGCCAGCCCGCCCAAAAAAGACGGGCGATTCCTGGTTTTGGCACCCGGTACCATCGGTGCCCATGTCCGTGCCGAGGTGACGGATCCTCTAAGCCTCCCCCCGCGCGTTGCCGCGGGGCTGGGGGCAGGCGAAGGGGAATTGTTAGCCGGAGATGCCCGCAGGGCCCTCCCGGGGCCCAACCGCTCGCGGTTGCGGGCTGCGTGATGCCCGCCGCAGCGCTCCGTCGGACCCCGGGGTGAGGGTATCGGAAGCGGGCCGCTGCAGGATCGCGCCCACCGATGGCTGGCGCGGACGGCGCATAGCGAGCCCCACACGCGCGGAGCACAGAGCCCGGTCGACATCAATGGCCGCCCGCAGCCGGCAGCCCTGGTGGCCCCGCGGGCAAAGCGGTTGCGGGATGCGTGCTCTCAAGCGACTCGGCGATGGCAAGGCGGCTGTCCGCGCTGCGCGTCTACACGGCCCGTCTAAAGCGCTTGCCACCTGGCCGCGGACAATGGCGATGCGCCTCGCGGGCGCACACCCTAAAGCCCACCATGACTTCCCCGGGGGTTGTGAGGGGGGCGTGTTCGCCATCGTATCACCTCCCGCCAATGCCATCGCCGAATCTAAAGGGCATAGGTTTAGTATACTTGGCCGTTCTGCAGTTTGCCATCCATTCGTCCGCGAACCTGTTCGCCAAACTCACTTCCAGCCGTCCGGAGGCGACGCCTGGTACTCGATTTAGGGACCAGACCCGGTGGGACCGCCGCCGTCACGGTTAGCGGCGGGCAGCGGCGCGTGCCAGACGGCAATCGGGCGGTTGCACAAAAATTAATGGGCTTGCGCGGGGAGTTTTTATAAAATACCGGCGAAAAACGCAGGGGGTGACCTATGGGGATGAAAGCCGCTGGGGTCTGTGCTCGCGGTGAGGACTGCCGCCAGCAGCGTCTCTGCGAATAAGGTCCCCCGCGCCATAGACTGCTTTGTGCCATCTATCCACGTGTGGTATAGTGTGTTGGGGTGAAGGGGTATGGGGCGCACGGTGAAAAGCCATCACCATATCACGTTTGACTGCACATACCAGGTCGTGTTCTGTCCCAAATACCGCCGGAAGGTACTGGTCAACGGAGTCGATGCGCGGCTAAAGGACTTGCTGAAAGACAAAGCACGTGAACTCCAGAGCGACATTCTGGAAATGGAAATCATGCCCGATCAGGTGCATCTGCTCATCCAGTGCGACCCGCAGTTTGGGATTCATCGGGTGGTCAAACAACTGAAAGGCTATTCATCCCATGTTTTGCGCCAGGAATTTCCGAGCCTTAAACGTCGCTTGCCATCCTTGTGGACGAATTCGTATTTTGTGGCGACGGTGGGCGTGGTCCAAGTCGATGTGGTCACACGCTATATCGAGGACCAGAAGGGACAATAAACATGCGCCGATCATGCAAATCAATAAGGCGCAGCAACCGAGGATTGAGGACACCTTGGAGCCCTGTCGCATGTTGTACCACCCGCTCCGCGCGGAGCGCAAGGAAGCCTGCCAGAAGTTCGCCACAACCCTATCCTACCTGGCGCCAGCCAATCGTTTGCCGGCGTCCAAGGACGCGATTCCGGCCCTGCCCGCGGTGCGGTCGCACGCGCTGCAAGCTGGCGCCAAGCGGGGCCGGCGTTACGGGTTGCCAATCAGCGCGGCGACACCGCCCACCAAATTGCCCGACTCCTGGTCAATGCCTCTGGCCGCATCGCGTTGCAGGAGTCGTCACCGCATGGGAGCGGATGATAACGAAAGGAAGTGAATCGCACGGACGCAGACAATCGCCAGGCTCTGACGGAACGGTTTGGTTCGGCCATCAACCCGGCATTAGCGCGGGTCTTCCGCTTTATGGGGATCGAGGCCGTGGAGTCGACCGGTTCGGGCGCCGTGCTGGTCGATGAGGACGGCACCGAGTATATCGACTGCGCAGGCGGTTATGGCGTGTTTTCGCAAGGGTACCGGCACCCGCGAATCATCGCGGCGGCGCACCGCCAACTCGATAGTCTGCCGATGTCCTCACGGGTGCTTTTGAACCGGCCGATGATTGAACTGGCCGAACGGTTGCGCGAGTTGACTCCGGGTGATTTGCAGTACAGTTTTTTTTGCAATAGCGGCGCGGAGGCGGTAGAGGCGGCGGTTAAATTTTCCCGCGCGGCCACCGGACGCTCGCGCATTATCAGCACCCTCGGGGCGTTTCATGGCAAGACGTTGGGGGCCCTGTCGGTTTCCGGTCGCGACGCGTACCAAAAACCGTTTTTGCCTTTGCTACCGGATGTGGTGCGGGTGCCGTTTGGAGACGTGCGGGCGGTGGCGGAGGTCTTGGACAGTTCGGTCGCGGCCGTGATCGTCGAACCGATTCAAGGCGAGGGCGGAATTATTCTGCCGCCCGACGACTATTTGCCGCGTCTGCGCGAGCTGTGCGATGCGTCGGGGAGCATGCTGATCGCAGACGAGGTGCAAACCGGAATTGGCCGCACCGGCCGGCTTTTCGCGATCGAACACAGCGGGGTTATTCCCGACCTGCTTTGCTTGGCCAAGGCCCTCGGAGGCGGGGTGGTGCCCATCGGAGCGGTGGTTGGGCGTTCCGCGGCGTGGAAACTGTTTGAGGACCGTCCTCTCATGCACACCTCAACCTTCGGCGGCAATCCGCTGGCTTGTGCCGTTGCGCTGGAAGCATTGGCGGTTACCGTGCAAGAGAAGCTGCCGGAGCGGGCGCAGCTTCTCGGTGACCAGTTCCTGGCGGGGTTGCGGGCGCTCAGCCAGCGCTACCCCAAACTCATTTCCGAGGTTCGGGGCCGGGGCCTCATGATCGGGGTGGAAGTGCCCGCGCCCGGGGTGGGGGGGGCACTCATCGCGGAGTTGTTCAGACGCCAGGTGCTGGCGGTCTACACGCTGAACAATGAGCGGGTGATCCGTTTGATGCCCCCTCTGGTTATTACCTCCGAGCAATTAGACACCGTGTTGCAACGTTTGGGCGCCGCGCTCGCGCAACTTTACGAGGTGGCCGACGACCTGCTGGCACCATAGCGGTGGCAAGGGCGCCCTGCGGGCGCCAGCGAAAGGAGAGAACGGGGATGCCGAAGGTTGAGGTGAGCGAAGAAGTTGCGGTGGCAGCGGACTCGATGTATCAAGTGCTGTGCGATTTTACCCGATTTCCTGATTTCATGAAAAATGTTGACTCCGTCACCCTGCGGGAAAAGGGCGACGGTTATGCCGTGTCGGAGTGGGTCACGCGGCTGCAAGGAGCCCGGTTTCAGTGGACCGAACGGGACGAGTTTTTCCCGGCCGATCGCCGAATTACCTATCGGCAGCTGCAAGGGGACCTGAAAACCTTCCAAGGGTATTGGCAGCTCGAGGAGACGGCGCGCGGGACCCGGGTTACCTTGGTGACCGAGTTCGAATTCGGAATTCCCATGCTGGCGGCGCTGCTAAATCCGGTGGCGAAAATTGCGATTCGGGAAAATGCCCGGGAAATGGTGCGTTCGCTCGCCACCGCGGCGGCCGGATGATTCCGCTTGGAGTCCGCACCAGCTGCCCCGTGCAATCCGTTTTATCCCGGCCCTTTCCAACGCCAGGCTTGCCATGACGGTCCGCACGGACTGCGGCGGACCCGAACCATCGCTGCTGGGATTTACACGCGTGCGGAAATCAAAGAAAAACCGTAAGAAACGGAGAGCCATCGATAATAGGTTGGGCAGACCACGGATAGTCAAGGATTTTTCTGCTTAAATGCAAGATTTTGTTGACACACGGTGGTCGTCTGATAGAATAGTCCATGGCCGTCGGACAGGTATCTGAAGGACGAGCTCAACTCGGACCAAAGGGGGTTGGGAATGCGATGAACGCATTGGGTCGACATATTTTGGCAGAAATTCACGGCTGTGACGCCGCCATCCTGAACAACCGGACTGCTGTAGAGCAGGTTCTGGTGGAAGCCGCACTAAAGGCAGGAGCTGAAGTTCGTGAGGTGGCTTTTCATAAGTTCAGTCCGCAAGGCGTGAGCGGGGTAGTGGTTATTTCCGAATCACATTTGGCGGTACACACGTGGCCAGAATACGGGTACGCTGCAGTAGACGTTTTTACTTGCGGCGATTCGGTCAACCCCTGGGATGCCTGCAACTACATCGTCGAGCAATTCCGCGCCCAAAATTTTACCGCCTCGGAGACCCTCCGGGGTGTTTTGGTGGAACAGGCGTCGAGCCAAAAGGCAGCGGTGTGACGACAGGAGGTTTTTAGGTGACGCGAACCTTTGTGATGGTGAAACCCGATGGTGTCCGGCGCGGTCTAGTCGGCGAGGTGATAGGCCGATTGGAGAAGAAGGGCCTTCGCTTGGCCGGGTTAAAACTGGTCGTGATCAGCCCCGAATTGGCGGCTCGTCACTATGCCGAGCACCGCGACAAGCCGTTTTACGATGAGCTGATCCGGTTCATTACCTCCGGGCCCTCCGTGCCGATGGTGTTTGCCGGCCGGGAGGCGGTCGTGGTAGCGCGGTCCCTGATCGGGGCCACCGATCCAGTCCACGCCTTGCCGGGGACCCTGCGGGGGGACTTGGGTTTGGCCATTACCGAGAACTTGGTGCACGGGTCGGACAGCCAAGAGTCCGCCGAACGGGAAATTGCTCTTTACTTCGCTCCGGAGGAGATTGTTTAGCGCCATGTGGGGTTGGCTGGGTCCGATCGCGGCGCTTGGCGCGGCGTATGCGGTGGCGGTCGAACCCCGATGGTTGCGTCCCGTAACCTATGATGTCCGCTTGTCCCGGCTGTCGACGGCTTTCGACGGATTGACCATTCTCCACCTGTCCGATTTGCATGGGCGGGTGGAGGTCTTTTTGTCACCGATATTTCAGAAGTGGAGCGCAGCGTGCGATATCATAGTCGTAACCGGCGACCTGTACAGCGCGGTTCTGCCGCGCCAGCGCATGGCCGCGCGGCTTGATGCCTTAACCGCCCGCGACGGTGTCTACTATGTCAGCGGCAATCATGATTACCGGCGAGGCCGCCTGGACGTGGCGCCCTGGGTGCCGGGCCAACGCCTGCTCGACAACCGCGCGGCGCATCTTAAGCGGGGCGGAGCCGGGCTGTGGCTGGCTGGGCTGCCCGACCTGGTCAAGGGTGAGCCGCGCTGGTCAGACTTGCGGCGGATGTGGGCGGATTCCCGTGATCCGGTGGTGCTGCTCTCCCACCGTCCGGATGCGGCCTTGCTGGCCGGGAACGAAGTGGGGCTGGTGCTGTCCGGGCATACCCACGGGGGCCAGGTCGCGATCCCGGGTTTTGGGGCCGTGTTCCGGCACAACCGCTTGCCGGGGCGCTATGTGGGCGGAATGCTGGCCGGGACCCCGCACGTCATCACTTCGCGCGGCCTCGGCACCAGCGAATTGCCGGTTCGGTTTGCCGCGCGGCCCGAGATTGTGCGAGTGCGGTTATGGGCTAATCAGAACACCCCGAGAGAGGAGCAAGCGACGTGACACTGGCAGTAATAGGAGGAACCGGCGTCTATGATCCGACCTGGCTAAGAGACCCCGAGGAGGTTACCGTGGCCACCCCTTTTGGCGGGGCGCGGCTCGTGCAAGGCGCTCTTTTCGCAGGCGGCACCCCGGTTTACTTTATGAACCGGCATGGGGCCGGTCACCAACTGCCCCCTCATCTGGTCAATTACCGAGCCAATGTCTGGGCGCTCAGAGCGCTCGGAGTGACGCGCGTCTTGGCCACGGCGGCGGTGGGCTCCTTGAATCCCGCCATGCCGCCCGGGTCCATGGTGTTTTGCGATCAATTTTTGGACTTTACCAAATCCCGTCCGACGACGTTTTTTGATGGGGGGGAGGCGGGTGTGGTGCATACCGATATGACCGAGCCGTACTGTCCAGATTGCCGCCGGGTTCTCGCTGCAACCGCCCAGACACTGGGTCTCCCGGCTGCGGCGGCGGGGACCTATGTGGCAACCGAGGGGCCGCGATTTGAATCGCCGGCCGAAATCCGGGCCTACCGGATATTGGGTGGCGATCTCGTGGGGATGACCGGGGTGCCGGAAGTGGTGTTGGCCCGGGAACTCGGCCTTTGCTACGCCGGGGTCGCGCTGGTCACCAATTTTGCGGCAGGTATTTCCCAACGCGCGCTGACCCACAGCGAGGTGCTGACCGTCATGGCCGACAACGTGGCCCGGCTGCGCACGCTGCTCCAAACGGCTTTGCAGGAGCTCGCGGGGTCGCCGCGTTGTGAGTGTCAAGCGACATTGGTGCCATTGGATGGCAACCGGGCGGCGGTCGACCGGCAGAATTGACGGCGCAGCATGTCCGTTGCAGATGGGACCAAGCAAGGAGGTTATGATGAAATCGACCGTAAAAGATCTCGCTCTGGCTCCCGCAGGCCATGCCAAAATTGAGTGGGTAACCGGCCGCATGCCGGTGCTGGCGCAAATTCGGCAGCGGTACCTGGCGAACCGGCCGTTAGCCGGCCAGCGCATAGCCATTTCACTCCATCTCGAAGCCAAAACTGCCGTGCTGGCAGAACTGTTGCATCAGGGCGGGGCGGAGGTGGCCATCACCAGTTCGAACCCGCTGACCGCTCAGGACGACGTCGCGGCGGCACTGTCGGAACGAGGGGTGATCGTGCATGCGCGGTGCGGGGTCGACGCTGCCACTTTCGAACAGCTGCACCAAAAGGTTCTCGACCTGGAACCGACGCTGTTGATTGATGACGGGGGAGAATTGACCGAGCGGCTGCACGGCAACCGCCACCCCTTGGCGAAAGGCGTCCGCGGCGGCGCTGAAGAGACTACCACCGGCGTCACCCGCCTGCGGGCGTTGGCTGCTTCCGGGCGCCTGCGCTACCCGATGATCGCGGTCAACGACGCCGACATGAAGCACCTGTTCGACAACCGCTATGGCACCGGGCAATCGACTTGGGATGGCATTATGCGCACCACCAACCTGGTGGTGGCAGGCAAAGTCGTGGTGGTAGCGGGTTATGGATGGTGCGGCAAGGGTGTGGCGGAACGCGCGCGCGGCCTAGGCGCCGAGGTCATCGTGACCGAGGTCGACCCGGTCCGCGCCAATGAGGCGCTTATGGACGGGCACCGGGTGATGCCCATGCTGGCTGCCGCCCCCCACGGCGACTTTTTTGTTACGGTAACCGGAAATCGGTCGGTTATCACCACCCGCCATTTCGAACGCATTAAGGATGGCGCCATTCTAGCCAACGCGGGCCATTTTGACGTGGAGGTCGACGTACAGGCCCTCGCCGGTCTCGCCGTGCAAGAAATTCCCGGTCGCAACCCGCTAGTTAAAGGATATCGGTTGCCAAGCGGCCAAACCGTCTGGTTATTGGCCGAGGGGCGGCTGGTCAACCTGGCGGCCGGCGACGGCCATCCCACGGAAATCATGGACCTGACCTTCGGTTTGCAGGCCAGGGCCTTGGAGGACCTGTTGGCCAGGGAACGGGCTCCAGGCGTCTATCCCGTGCCCGCGGAAGTGGATCGCTGGGTGGCCCAAACCCGCCTGCAGGCGCTGGGTCTCGGCATTGACCAACTAACCGCCGAGCAAGCGGCCTATCTGTCCGCCTTTTAGACCAGAACCCGGCGCGTAGCCGAAAGGGGGCCCTCATGCGCTACCGGATAACAGCGGGTACGGTTATGACCCTGGACCCAGCGGGAACCATCCACCGGCCCGGTCAGGTGAGTTGGGAGAACGGCACCATCGTGTCGGTGGGCACCGCCGAATCGGATAGGCGTCCGGTCGACCAAACCATTCACGTCCCGGCGGGGGTGGTCATGCCCGGTTTCTATAACGGGCATAATCATGCCGCGATGACCTTGTTTCGCGGCTTGGCCGACGACAGTCCGTTGTTTGAATGGCTGCAACAACACATTTGGCCGCGGGAGGCACGACTTACGGCGGACGACATTTATGCCGGGACGATGCTGGCCGCTGCGGAAATGATCCGGTCCGGCACGGTGGGCTTCGCCGATATGTATTTTGAGATGGATGCCGTAGCGCAGGCCGTAGCCGATTCCGGCCTGCGTGGCTGGTTGGCCCGCGGGTTGATTGGGACACAAGACCCCGATGGCGAAAAACTGGCGGAGTCGGTGGAGTTTGCGCGACGGTGGGCTGACCAAGCCGACGGGCGGATTGTGCCCATGCTGGCCCCGCATGCGCCTTACACCTGCCCGCCCCCCTACTTGGCGCAAGTCGCCGAGGCTGCCCGCAAGCACAACTTGGGAATTCACATCCATCTGGCGGAGAGTCATCAAGAGCTCGCCGACATTACGCGGCAATACGGGCGGACTCCCATTGAACTGGCGTCCGACACCGGCATTTTCCGCAACCGGACCCTGATTGCCCACGGGGTTCACATCCTGGAGTCGGATCTTCCCGCGCTAGCAGGTCTCGTGGGGGGGGTGATTGCTTGTCCGGTGTCCAACGCGAAGCTGGCCAGTGGCATTCTCCCTTACCGGCTGCTGCGCGACGCCGGCGTGCCTATCGGCTTGGGAACCGATGGCGCCGCATCCACCAACACGCTCGACATGTTTCAGGAAATGAAGGCCATGGCCTGGCTGCAAAAACTTCGAGACGGTCAGCCCGACGGGTTCCGGGCGGTGGACGCCTTGCGCGCCGCCACTCGCGGCACGGCGGCAGTGCTGGGGTTCCCCGGGGGAGAATTGACCACCGGGAGCCCCGCCGACCTGATTGTGGTGGACGGCCGCCAAGCCCACTTGATGCCGGAGTGGGACGTCACCGCCAATTTAGTCTATGCCGGGGTAGGCAGCGACGTGGTCTACACGGTGGTGGCGGGCCGCATCCTGATGGCGGAAGGGATCATCCAATCTTTTGATGAACAGGCGATTATGCGGGATGTGGTCAGTCGCGTCGCTCATCTCACGGACTAAGCGCGACATCCTCGCGGGACAGGAGGAACGTTTTGGAAATCTTAAATTGGCCAAACAATACCTGTCTGGTTTGCGGACCCGAAGTGGCCGGAGGGCTTCGGGCGGTTTTCGCCGGAGGACCGGACGGGGTGGTAGCCAACCTGGTGCTGCCCGAATTTTGGCAAGGCTTTGCAGGCGTGGCGCACGGCGGGGTGTTGGCGGGCCTGGTCGATGATGCCATGTGGCATGCGATTTATCATTTTCGGGCGCTGTCCACGGTGACCGCGGAACTCACCGTGCGATTTCACCACCCTGTCGCTATCGGCCATCCTTTGGTTGTTCGCGGCCGGGTCAGCCGGTTTGATCGCCGCTTGATCCGGGCGGAAGCCAGCATCGCGGAGAACGAGCGGGTGTTGGTGTCGGCTACCGGGCGGTTTATGCCGGGAGACCCGGTGCGGCATCATCAATGATCGATCCCTTTCAACAATATGAATACAGCGCGGCGCTGCATGTTCACTCCACCTTGTCCGATGGCTCGGGATCCCCACAGGAGATCATTCAGGCGGCGGTGGGGGCAGGGGTTGATGTGCTCTGGCTTACGGACCATGATACCTTGGGTGCTCGTCGGTTCCCCGGAGAAGGATATTACGGACATACCTTGTTTTTGGTGGGGGCGGAATTGTCGCCCCGGCAAAACCATGTGCTCGCCCTGGGAACCGAGCGGCTGCCGGCGTCAACCGGAGATTGGTGTGATATGGTTGCCTCCGTAGTCCGGGCGGGCGGATTGGTATTTGTCGCGCATCCGGACGACCCCGGCAACCGCTTTCTGAAAATACCGTCGTACCGGTGGACCGTGCGCGACCGCTGCCCGGTTATGGGCTTGGAAATTTGGAATCATTTGTCGCAGTGGTCCAGCGGCATTACCGGGGTGCTGTCTGCTCTCCGGGCGGTCGCGCAACCCAGCCGCAATTTAAAGGAGGCCCCTCGGGAGACGCTGCGCGAATGGGACCGCTTGGGTTCGTCCCGCCGGGTGGTCGGCATTGGCGGAGTCGACGCGCACGCTGTGAGGATTGGCCGCTGGCCGTTAGTCGTCACCGTCTTCCCGTATCGGGTGTTGTTTCGGACGCTGCGGACCCATATTTACACGCGGGCCTCCCTGACCGGGGATTGGCAGCGGGATCTGTCGATGCTGCTCGCGGCGCTAGCGGCCGGCTCCGCCAGCATCGTCAACCTCCGCGAGGGACACGAGAAGGGATTTCGGTTTTGGGCGGAGACGGGGGACCTCCGCTGGCCAATGGGCGCCGAGACCACATGGGCCCCGGGGATGCGGCTTCGCGGTCTTAGTCCGGTGGCGGCGATGTGGGACATTTTTTGTGACGGGCGCCTGATGGGCACGCAGCAGGGGACGCTGCTGGATCTAGCCGCGCCGGCGGCCGGCGTCTGGCGGGTGGCGTTAAGGCGCGACGCCAACTCGCCCAGGGTTTGGATCTACAGCAACCCGATCTATCTGCGAGCGGCAACCGTCTAGAGGCGTCCGCCAAATTGCTTGACTTGGGCCATGACATCCGCGTAGCGGTCGGCCGCCACGGTGGCGGATAATTGCCAGCGGTGGGTTATGACCAGTGCCGTGCGGGTTGCTGACGAAGACAGCGTCCAATCGTCGCCCGGGGCGGATTGCTCGAGTTGGGCAATTCCCCAGTTGGCCTGAGGGCCATCTGGCGGATGGTCGGGCGCGACAGAGGTTTGCCGACTGACGCGGACCATCTCGAATCCCTGTGCACGCAAGGCCTGTTGGCAGGCGTGGGCGGCGCCGTCGACAGCAAAATAGGCCACAATCTCGCATTCCCCAAGCATCGGCAATCCTCCATCCCCGGTCCGCGGCCGGTTGCGGTATAGTAGTCACGCAGATAGGATGCCTCCTTGCCCGGCAAACATGTGGGATGGCCCAGAAAGTGGCGAAGTCAAATCGTGCGCGAGCCGGAATGTATGCAACCGTGGACCTCGTTCGTCGTGGTCGATTGTGAAACCACTGGGCTGAATCCGTTGGCGGATGAAATTATTCAACTGGCAATGAGGACATCCGATGGTCGCGTCTATCAGCGATTTTTCAATCCCGGCCGGCCGGTGCCGGCCGAGATCCTGCGGCTGACCGGCCTCCACGAGGTGGTCTGGAGCGAACAAGCCCACATCCTTGACGTGGTGGACGAGATCGCAGACTTTTTGCGCGAATCCACGGTGGTCGGGCACAACGTGGCCTTCGACGCGGCATTTCTGCGCCGGTACGGTATCGCGCTCCCGCGTACGGTCGACACGCTGGAATGGGCGCGGTTGGCTTTCCCGGGCCGTAGTGGCTATGCGCTGGGCGACCTGGTTCCCGAACAGGCGGGGCTGCATGATGCCCGCCGGGATGTCGCGGCAACCTGGACGCTGTTGGCCAAAATTCGGGCAGAGTTGTCCCGCTGGGGAGCCCAAACCCGCCGCGACCTGGCAGCAATCCTGGGACCGGAATGGGCCTGGTGGGGGCTCGGGGAGGATTCCGGCGGGTTGCTCTCGCCGTTGGATGCGCCGGCGCCGGAACGGCCGCCGGGCGAGCGTCCGGGTCCGCTGGCCGTGGCGATTGCGGCGGAGACGTGGCTTGAGCAGCGGGTGCGGCCAACCTTGCCCCGGTTCGAGGCGCGGTCCGCGCAAAATGAAATGTTGCACGGGGTCGACCACGCCATGCAAAACGGCCGCATCATATTGGCGGAAGCCGGCACCGGCACCGGGAAAAGCCTGGCGTATTTGGTCCCCGCGGTCGTGGCCGCGTCCCGCGGGCAGCGCGTGGTGGTCGCCACCCATACCGTGGCCCTGCAGGAACAGTTGTGGCAAAAAGACTTGCCGCAAGCGGTGCAGGATTTAGCGCTAAATACCAGTCTGCTCAAGGGACGAGGCCGCTATGTGTGCTTGCAGAAGGCCAATCAGGCCCGAGCAGACGCCGCGGTGCTGGCCGATTCGCGCGAGCAGCGCTGGGCGCTAGCTCGACTGCTGGCGTTTTTGGCCACGGCCGATGCCGGCGACATCGATGCCTTTCACCCGCGCACTCCCGAAGAGACTCGGTTGTGGCAAGACGTTGTGGCGGACTGGGACGCGTGCGCGGGTGCGCGGTGTCCTTACGCCGGGCCGTGTTTTATGCGCGGAGCCCGACGCACCGCGGAATCGGCCCACTTAGTGGTGACCAACCATGCCCTGGTTGCGGCCGACTTGGGACAACACCGGGTATTGCCGGCCTATGACGTTTTGATTCTGGACGAAGCCCACCACTGGGCCGAAGTGGTCGAGCGGGTGTTTGGCACCGAATTGGATTTGCACCGCACGCGGACGCAAATGGCCGAGGCCTTCGAATATCGGGCCGGGCTGTTGGCACGGATATCGGCTTGGCTGATGGGGGAGGCGGCAACCGAATCCGCCCGGGAACTGGCTCGGCAAATGGCCGATGGCCTGGCCTGGTTCTCCGGATATCTGCTGGAGCATACACCATCCGGCGAAGGCGGCCGGCAGTCGGTCAGGCTGACCGCGGACGTATTGTCGGCCTGGAGCGACGCGGCGGTGCGCAGGGTGGGGGACATTGCGGACCAGGCGCAGGCCCTGTCGCTAACCCTGGCCCGGGTGATTGAGACCGCTGAAGCGAGAGGTCTGGATGCCGGCGATCCCATGCACCTGCGGCTTGAGAAATGGCTCCGGGATAGCAGCGAGCACAGCCAGATTATTAAGCAATGGATGGAGGCGCCCGACACCCGGGTGTGTTGGTGGGAAACCGCCTGGGATCGGGTCGGTGAAGCCTACGTAACCCTGCGCTCGGCTCCGCTTGACATTGCGCCCTTGCTGGAACGCGTGCTGTGGCCGGAAGTATCCGCGGCGGTGCTGACCTCCGCCACTTTGGGCTCGGAGAAGAATTTCGGGTTCTTGCGGCAACGTCTCGGGCTTCCCGCCGCAAGGGTCGTCTCGGCCCGTTGGGACAGCCCCTTTAACGTTCGTCAGCATGCCCGTTTAATGATTCCCACCGACGCGCCCGATGTCCGCGATCCGGCCTATCTGGACGCGCTCAGTGATTTTGTGGAGAAAGTCGCGGGCATGCGGCGGGGACGCACCCTGGTGCTCGCTACGTCGCACCGGACGGTGAGCGGACTGGCTTGGCGGGTTCGTGAGGGGTTGGCCGCGCAGGCGATCTCCACCCGCGCGCAGGGCGTTGATGGATCGGCGCAACGGCTGGTGGCCGAGTTCACCCGCGACCCCCACTCGGTGCTAATCGGTACGCTAAGCTATTGGGAAGGGGTAGACATTCCGGGGGATGGTTTGGAAGTGGTGATTATCGCCCGACTGCCGTTTCGTTCTCCCGGCGACCCGATGGAGGAAGCCCATGCCGAACGCTTGCAACGGCAAGGCGCCTCCCCTTTTTATGGTTGGGCGCTACCGCGGGCGATCCTGCGGTTTCAACAGGGATTCGGCCGATTGTTGCGCACTGTCGACGACCGCGGGGTTGTGGTCGTGTTTGACGGGCGCGTCCATCCCGGCAAAACCCGTTACGGCCGGCGATTTTTGAAGGCCCTGCCCGAGGTGCCGGTGGTGTCGGGGGCGGCAAGTGAGCTGATTAACCACATTTCGGATTTTTTCTCGACGGAGCACGATGGGAGGGATCTTTTTGAGAATCCTGCTGACGAATGACGACGGGATTGACGCCCCTGGCATTCAAGCGCTAAGAGAGGTGCTCAACCCGGAGCACGAGCTGTTACTCGCGGCACCATCGGAACAACGGAGCGCTTCCGGCCACGCCATCACCATGGGTCGTCCCCTATTGGCCAGGCATTACCGCTATGCTTCCGCCAGTGAAGGCTGGGGAATCGACGGAACCCCGGCGGACTGCGTGCGCATTGGTCTGGAATTGATGGGGGATGTCCGCCCCGATTTATTGATCTCCGGCATTAACTTCGGAGCCAATTTGGGGCGCGACGTGTTTTACTCGGGGACGGTGTCGGCAGCGGTGGAGGGCACATTGATGGGAGTTCCGTCGATTGCGGTGTCGTTGGCCTCGCCGGATCCGGCCGGATTTGAATGGACGGCCCGGTTCATACGCTGGTGGATACGGTTCGGCGAATTTTGCAAACCACCCGCCGGCGTGGTTTACAACGTGAACGTTCCCTCGCTTCGCACCCGCTTGCCGTCGGCCATTCGGTCCGTCAAACTCGGACAGCGCGAGTACGTGAATCACTGCCGTCGTTCCGACGATACGGGCGATCAGGCCTATTTTTGGCTGACCGGCAGGGTAAGTGAGCGCCGGGAACCTGACGATACCGACGTGGGAGCGCATCAGCTCGGGTACATCACCCTGACCCCCTTGCACCTTGACTGGACGGCCTATCCGGTCTTGCGCGCAGAGGATCTCTGCGGACCCCTGCAACAGCTCCCTGACGGGGCTTTTTAGGGGTTTGCAACCCGGGCAACCGCAAGTCATGGTCGTAAGCGCGGGCACGGGCGAGGTTGCGGACCCCACTCCTTTCCCTGGCATATGGCCAGTCGATTGGGATGCTCTGTCTGGCGACGCGCTCAGTGGCGACCCGACGAGGAACCCGGACGCCCATTGCTTCCCGTGTGTGACTCCCTCATATGCTGTTGCGGTCACTCCGCATCCGGACTCTTCCGTGGTGCAGACCGGGGCAGGGTTTCACCTCCAGGAGGGCTTCAGTCGATTCCTGCGCCTCAACCGTCCGATGCACAGCGCGGAGATCCCATCTTGGCGTACTCGGCCCGGATGCTGCCCGGGCCTGAGCGGGATGCCTGGCGGCTCCGGTCACCGTGCCTTGACAGCGGGAGAGTGAAACGCCGATCGGTCAGCCCGTACCGTCTGGCAATGGTCTAACCAGGCCCTCAAATCCTGATGGGGCATCGCCAGCAAATTATCATGATCCGTTACAGTGGAACCTGCCCATTGCCATCATTCGCCAATACGCGCATCTGCCGTCATACGTGGTCATTAAGCACCATCCGTCCGCATGCCCCGGATTCCTGCCAGGTGAACGGCTGGGAAGCCGTCTGTCGGGTCTATCCCCGAAAACTGGCGGCCACCCTGGCCCGCAGGATCCGTTATGGCTTTCGTATCGCAGACACGCATCAAATCGTCGGAGGTCAATCCCGGGTTGAGTGATAAATCATCGGCATGGCGGATATTTATGGAACCAGGGGTTTGGCGGTGAGATGGTTC
Source organism: Bacillota bacterium (assembly GCA_021797825.1). GTDB lineage: Bacteria > Bacillota > Sulfobacillia > Sulfobacillales > Sulfobacillaceae > JAJZZA01. Next base: position 64,122 of record JAJZZA010000002.1, read on the forward strand.
GATGATGAATGAGGGGGGCGCAAGGTGAATCTCAAAGCGATTTTGGGGGGCGCCATCGCCGGGCTGGCGCTGGCGCTGGCGCTCGCGATCGGGTTGGCGTTTCTTGAGTTTCAAGTGTCCCCGCCACCTCAGGTCATGGTTTGGCTGACGTGGCTAGCGTCGATGACGGCGTCGTTTGTGGCCGGAATGGTGGCCGGCCGGGTCACAGATGCCGGCGGCTGGCTTCACGGCCTATTGTCCGGCTTGACCCTGAATCTGGTGGCGAGTGTGTTGGCCGAAATTTTCCGGGTGGGAAACCCGCCCCACATCTGGATGGGACTCGGCGTCGCTATTAGTGCAGGCTTTGTGGGAGGAATGTGGGGATCCGTCACGGCTTAAATGGAATAACCTGGGCATTTTTGGTGCATTCTGATTCTGGAGGGATGCGCCGGTGTCGGGAATCATGAACCCATTGGTCACCAGCATTTTGGCATTGACCCTATTATCGCAAGGGGCTCCACAGCAACCCCCGCTCATTCCGGGCGCGCAGGGCGGCACGATCGCGGGTCTGCAAGCCAGTCTTGACGCATTGGGACTAAATGCCGGCACGGTCACCGGCGTCGTCAATCTGCAAACCCTAACAGCGGCAGGGTCGTACGTTACCCAATTTCCGGTGACAAAACACCAGCCCCTGGCAACGGCGGCGGCGCAAAGCGTGAAACGGTTGCCCCCCTTTTCGAGCACGGCGTCTGGATCCGCCATTGGGGCCGTCGAGACCTGGTTAAGAGCCTGGCGGTTATATGCCGGCCCGCTCCACGCCCGCGGAACCCCGGAGTTGCAGACCGCGGTATCCCGCTTCCAACAGGCCGTAGGACTTCCCGCGACCGGGGTCCTGTCGGGGTTGACCCTCGCCACCATGGCGCATCTGGCGGCGGTCCGGGTGGTATACCGTCGGCGGTGGCGTTATAGCGCCGCCGCAGGCGACACCATAACGGCCTTGGCGTTTGCCACGGGGTTGTCGTTACAGCGCTTGGAATCGGCAAACCCCGCGCACGGCACATGGCTCTGGACGGGGCAGGCGATTCATTGGACGCCGGTTGTCCCGGCGAATCCGTCGCCGAGCAAGAGCACAGCGCCATCGCCGGCAGCGGTTCCATCATCGGCAACCTACAGCAATCTCAATCCGGTTGCCGCCCTGGTTATTGTCAATCCGTCCGCGGGTGTCGCCCGTTCGCTGCTGACGGCAGAGGCTCGGACGCGCGGCCTGCATGCGCTGCCGGATGTGGCCCTTTCGGGAGAGTGGGTGTTGAACCATCCGGGCCTGGCAGTAACCTTGGCACACGCGGGCAACGAGGTGGATACGATAGGATACTCCGGAACAAATCTCAACCGTCTGCCGGTGTGGGGAGTCCGCCAGGAGCTGGGCTGGGCTATCAAGGTCTTCTCATCGCAATTGGGCCAGACTCCGGAATTCCTGCTGACGCCGAGGCAGCCCAGCGCGGCCGTGCAGTCCACGGCGGCGGCCGCGGCACTGGCGACGATAACACCGGGGGTTGATGCCCCTGCCGGCGCGAGCACCCGCCAACTGCTCTCGCTGCTGTTGGGCCACAACCGGGCGATAGTGGTCACCACCGGTGGAGCCATCAAGTGGCCACAACTATTCGCATCCTTGGCCGCCCGTCGTTTTGTTTTTTTGAACTTGGGACAGATCTGGGCGGGCCAACCGTAAGGCAAGCGACGGACTCGACGCTGCGTTTGCCTTACGGCGGCCATCCCCGAAATGAGGGTTCACCCGCGCGCCGTGTCATCTTGGGCTAACTGTTGCTCCGCGAAGCGAATCATCACTTTCACCGTGTTGCCGCCGATTTTCCCCCCAATTTGGCCCAGGGTTCGGGTCGGCAGGTCGCCCCAGTCTTTTTTTTCGATCGCGTCTAAAATTCCAAGATCCTGGGCAATCTCATATTTGAAGCGGTCGCGTACGCGGTTGGACAAACCCGAAGGGCTGTCTCCCTGTTTGGCCATCGCCTGTCGCCTCCTTTAAACCGGATTGCAGCATGTCATCCAGCTGCCTCCTTAGTATGCCGAAGCGCAGCAGGGCGCATGTTGGAAGTTCCCGGTGGCGCTAGGCCGGTTATGGCATCGCCCGGTCGACCCGTACACGTTATCACCGCCTTGCCTGAGGCGATTTTTAGAAAATTGCCCGCGCCTCGCCGGCTGGCGAAAAGGCTCACCCATGACCGTTAAGTATGGGGCCTGACACGCGGGCTAGCTTTTGCCAGATTAGGGGTTTCACGCCTGCCGATACCGCACCCGCGCGTCCGGCAACGGATTTTGGCAACAACCCGATGAAAATTGCGCTTTCATCGCCCCATCGCGCACTTTACGTCGGCCGGCGGTGTTGGCGAGTTGTCCACCTCGTCGACGGCCGACCGCGCGATGTGGGCGGAGGGCGTTAACGGTAAGGCGAAACGCCACCGCGGACCCAACGAGAGAATCCGAGCACCCCGGTTCCCACTCTGGATTGCAACCCCCCGCCAGCGCTGACCTGCGGTCCCGGGGCCGGGCGCCGATAATCCCCTCGCACCCGGGCCCCACTTCTGATACCATGGTTTTGTGGCGGCCAACATCGGTCCACCGCCCGGACCCGAGCACCTCATGCAGGTCAGGCCTTTTATGGGTTTTGCATCCGGACCAGGTTGGCGAACCGGTCGGAGGGCAGGCAAAGGCATTTATCCGTACCGACACCCGCGCGCGTGGAGGAATCCGCAGTGAAAATATCGGCTAATCACGACAAGTTGGTCTTGCTTGGTCAGCATCGTTTTACCGGGTTTACCCCGTACCAGGTGGTAACGTTTCTCAATCAGGTGCTGAAAGCCCGTGGACTAATCGTCGGGCTGCGCCAGGTTGATGGGGACAACGAGCTCACTATTTACGACTCGGAGGCCCTGGGGAGTGAATAGCCCGGCCGTAGGGGTGGGCGCCATAATCCGGCAGGAGTCCGGCAGGGTTCTGCTGGTGCAACGCAAATTTGCTCCCGAGAAGGCAAAATGGGCGTTCCCAGGCGGTCATCTGCACTGGCATGAAGACGTGCGGTCGGCCATTCAACGGGAGGTTCACGAGGAGTGCGGGATCGAGGTGGCGGTCGGCGAGTTGCTGTTTGTCGCCGAGCTTCGCGGGCCAGATTATCACTTCGTGGTGCTGGACTTTGGCGCCGACTTTCGTGGTGGGCGGTTGCGGCCTGGGTCGGACGCCGAGAGTTGTCGCTGGACGGCGGCGGCGGATATCCCGGGGATTGCCTTGGCGGCGGGGATGGCGGCATGTTTGGCCGACAAGAAAGTTCAGGAGTATCTGGCATGGTAGCGCGCCGAATTGGCACCGTCTTGGTTATGGGGACCATACTCGGCGTTCTGAGCGGATGCGGCAGCGCCACCTTTTTGGTGTCAAACGCCCCCTCGCCGGTATCCCCGTCTGCCATGGGCAATCAGCAGGCGGTGGCAATGCGCTGGCAGCAGATTCAGGTTTCGTTGGATCGCGCGATAACCACGGAAGAAGCGACCGTCGCGCAAGACCCCACCTGGGCCCCCGCCCACATGCAGTTGGCGCAGATGTTTTGGACCGCCAACCATCCGCGGACGGCGCTGCAAGAAGCGGAAGCTGCAAGCGGATTGGCGCCGACTTCGGCGAATTATGCCCTTTGGGTGGGCCAGATGGCCCAAGCGATGGGTTCCCTGGCTACTGCCCAGCGCTATTACCAGCGCGCTCTGGCGATAAACCCGGGAACTTGGCAGGCTTGGGATGGCCAAGCTCAGATTGCGATGCAATGGCATGAGGACACCGCAGCAGAGACTGACGTCCAGCGCGCCCTGTTGGCCGGAGGTCCCGAGGGACCGACGTTCGACATGTTCGGCCGACTGGCCATGCAGGCCGGCCAATGGCAGACGGCGGCCACCTATTTTCGGGACGCACAGTCTGCCAATCCCGGATGGTGGCAAGGATACTACGATCTGGCGCAAGTCGATTTTCACTGGGGGGAGACGGCACGAGGCCAATCGGCCCTGCACTCGGCCCTGAACGCGGACCCCACGCAAGCCAAAGTGTTTCAATTGTTAGAGTCGTACCCGACTGCGGGACCCGGCCCGGGTCAATAAGCAACCCGCGAGCGCCAGAGCGATTGGCCAGGACGGGCAAGTGGCTGCGGCAGATGCCCAAAATCGGTCCAACCGCTCAGCGAGGACCTTTTTGACCCGCCAACCCCGCCGGGCAATTACCCCGTGCCCACAGAAGCCGCAGACTCGGCACATTTGCGTTGCACCGGCGGATTGGACCTCGGTTGTTGCACGGACAGGGATATGCGGCAACACCCCACCGACTTCGTCTTTGACTCAGTCGGGACCACATCCGGACCGGTTTAGCGCTCGTGTTCTACGCAAGGCGCGAGGAGATCCCCGAAGCTTTGTCGCGACGAACCGGAGAACGATACGGGATGTCCGTCTCGTGGTCAACAGCATCGTCCGCAGTAACCCGGAATACAGGGAACCGGCCTTGATTTCCCTGCCCGCGGGGGCCGTCGTAGGGGACGACGGGGTGGCGCGGCTCTTGCCCCTGCCGGACGGTCGCCGGACGATGGCGGCGCATGATGGGTCTGAAGCATTGTCGGGCGTGGCAGTGTTTGTAGCCGCCTCAGCGTGCGGCGGCGCCGTCAGTGTGTGTGTCGCCCGCCGCCGCGCAAGCGGCAACGGTTGCGACCTGGCTGTTGGTGGCCGCCCGCCGGTTTCTTCGCACTGTAGGCTTGGCGATGGTAAAATATCAGAATATACCGGAGGCTCTCAGGAGGTGCCGACAATGACGCGATCACCAACGTATTTCATTAAAACTTATGGTTGCCAGATGAATGAACGGGATACGGAAATATTGGCGGGGCAACTGGGCGTCCTCGGGTACTCCCCGGCCGGCCGGGACCGAGATGCGGATCTGATCATTGTCAACACGTGCGCGGTACGGGGCAGTGCCGAGGAGCACGCATTCGGCTACATTGGGCAATTGAAGCAACTCAAAGACGCCAATCCTGGCGTGCGGCTGGCGGTGGCGGGTTGCATGGCGCAGGAACCCGGCACAATTGCCTGGCTCAAACGGTATGCTGATCACGTGGATTTGGTGTTTGGCACGCATAATCTGCATGAATTGCCGCGCTTGCTGGACGAAGTCGAGCAACGCGACGAAATGCTCATCGACGTGTGGAGGACAGCCGGTGAAGTGGTGGAGCATCTCCCGTCCCGGCGCAACGACGGCGTCCGGGCCTCGGTAAACATTATCTATGGTTGCGATAAGTTTTGCACGTATTGCATCGTGCCCTTCACACGCGGCAAGGAACGCTCGCGCGACGTGTTGCCCATTGTTGAGGAAGTTCGGGCGTTGGCGGCCCAAGGGTACGAGGACATCACGCTGCTAGGGCAAAATGTGAATTCCTTCGGCCATGATTTGAATCCGCCGCAGGATCTGAGCGATTTGCTGGCGCAGCTTGAGACCATTGAGGGTGTGCGCTGGTTACGGTATACCACTTCGCACCCGCGGGATTTCAGCCAACGTTTGATTGATACCATTGCCGCCAGTTCGAAAATTACCCGTCACGTCCACTTGCCGGTGCAGGCGGGATCCAACCGCGTACTGAAACGCATGAACCGCAAGTACACGGTGGAAAGCTATCTCGATCTGGTTGGACGGATCAAAGCGGCCGTTGCCGATGTGTCGCTGACCACAGACATTATCGTGGGTTTTCCCGGCGAGACGGAGCAGGAATTTGAAGAGACGCTGCGCTTGGTCCGCGAGGTCCGATATGACGCCGCCTTTACGTTTTTGTACTCCCCGCGCGAAGGCACCCCGGCGGCCCGCTGGGAAGGGCGTGATCCGGTTCCCAATTCCGCAAAAAAAGACCGGCTCAATCGCTTGATGGCGTTGCAGTATGAGATCAGCCTGCAGGCCAATCAGGCGTTGGTAGGCAGGGAGGAGCTGGCACTGGTAGAAGGTGTCAGCAAGAAAAATGACATGGTTTGGGCAGGCAGGACTCATTCCAATAAAGTGGTCTTGTTCGCCAGGCATCCCCAAGACGATCTAATTGACCGTTTTGTGCCCGTGCGCATAAGCGGAGCCAAAACGTTCTATCTTCTTGGCGAGCAAATTGGTGGCCCCTTAGCTAGGCCTTCCTCAAGAGACCGCGTGGAGCTGCCCCTGCTTTGAGATCAGTCGATGAGAGACCGCCGATTGTTTTTCCACGTGGTGGCCGTAGTGACAGCTGCTACCGTAGGTGTAGTAAGTAGCCGTCCGGCGCGTAACCGGTTGCCGGGATTCCTGCCACTTTTGTGGACACCGCTCATGGTCGCTTTGACGGCAACCGCGGTGGCGGGGTGATACCCTTTCTGGGCCGGGACTGGCCTCCTGCCAACCTCGGCATTCATCGCCGGGTGTGTCGGGGTGCTGTATGGGGCGCTGGCGCCGAACGGCGCTTTGGGGCAGCACACTGCTTCGAACCAGGACCATTGGGGACGGGATAAGCCGGCGGGATGAGAATGCGGCGGCTACGTGGCCGCCGCGCAGCCTTATGAGGTCTTCTTGTGTTGCGGACTGGTCTTGGGCGGCCAGTGATGTTGGTGTTTGACGCCAGCGGGGGTAGCGGGAGTGGCCTTGCCGTTACCGATAGCGCTCGCCACGGTGTTCCACCAGCGCGCGTCTTCATAGCCGATCCGCCAGAATGCGACTCCAGCGAGATGATTTTGCTCCGCCAGTCGGATACGGTCGGCCGCGGCCCGGTCGCTGACGAACCAAATGATGTGCGACACTCCGCCCGAGGTGTACCGATCGTAGGCCTCTTTATAGGTGGGGTTCCAGGTGAAGCTGCCATACTTGTGTTGATACATGACTTTTAAGGGGATGGTCGTGGCCTTGGTGGAGCCGGCTGTCCACAGATAGCCGTAATTGGCGATGCCCAAATAGAGTTTGGACGGACTGATCCCGTCCTTGATGGCCTGCGAAATACTCTGTGATACCCACGCGTACGGACTCACCGGACCTGGCGCGGTCCCGTCGCCGTGGAGATCATAGGCCATCAGCACCACGGCGCTGAGAACCTTGTCCAACGCCGCGTAGTCATAAGCGCTGCGTTGACCGTTCTGCGACGTCAAGGGAACCACTGACATGGAGATCACCTTGCCGTTGGGCATAGCCTGGTACAATTGCTGCATGAACAAAGTCAGATCTTGCCGGTCCGACGATTTCAGCAGTTGAAAATCAATGTTCACCCCCGCATATTGGTTCTTCGTCACCAAACTGACAATATTTTTCACCGCTGCAGTCCGCGTTGCAGCCTGGTGCAGCACGGCGTCGTTTCCGCCTGAATTGTTGAACAGCGGCATAACCGCCAGATGGTCCTGACGAGCCAAAGCGGCCGCATTGCCTTCGGGTTTGGTGGTGACGGCTCCGGTTGGGGTCACCTCGTACCAAAATGGGGAAAGATAATCCACCAGACCCGGATGGGCCTTAACCAGCGTGAAGGGATCGGGCGCCACGGACGACATGGTCTGGTCATAAAATGCGATGACCCGCAATTTCCGGTGAACCGGCGGCTTGACGGGGGAACCTTTGCTCACGGAGGGCACCGGGTTCACAGCCTGGCGCGTGGAATTCACTGTATTGTTCACGGTGTTGCGCGCTGCCGGCGTTCCGCAGCCTGCTATCAGGGAGACTGCGGCAATGGCGGTGGCAACGGATTGGGCCGATCGTAACATATACCTTTCCTCCTCGTGTGTAACAGCAGATCTTGGCCGGCCCTTGCGCAGGATGGGGTCCTCTTCCTTTTTTCGCCCGGGAGCCAAAAAAGGAGAACAAGGCCGCCCGCATCACCCCGGTTTTCAGCTTGTTTCCCGGAGGCCGGACTCACTGCCGGATTCACGCTCTGCGTCGACGATATTATTCGATGACAATGAGAACTCCATACTGGAAAGAAGAGGGGCGTAGCCGGTGCAGACGGAGTTGCCAAAAGAGAGCGGCGGGGAAGGCATACGCGCGTCTGTCGCCGGACTGATTGGCCCCGGCTTGCCGCCCGAGGATGAGTTTAACCCGTTGTCGCCGTGTTTGTAGCCCGTCCGGGTTGGGCCCCAACGTGGCAGGCAACCAACCCCAGGCCGCCAGTTGAATGTCTGAACGGCTATGCCGCCAACGGGCAAAACCGCACGCTCCCGCTTGCCCTCATCGCCACATGCGTTTGGGGGACGGCTATCCGCTACGGACCTACGGCACGCTTGAGCGATCAGGTGGGGTCACCGATTGCGAAGAAGAGGCAAGCGATGTCGGTTGTAAAACGGGGGATGAGTCAGCTGGCTGGGACAGATGAGCCGTATCGCCGGGGAATAAACGCGCCATAATCGCGAGTCTCGCACAATAATGTTGGTATCGCGCAAAGATTCTTACAACGGTGGAGAGGAACACTAACAAAACTGCTGATATTCCATCGAAAACATGTCAGACATCTCTTTACTGAATACAGTCGGCGTCGTATAATGCGCTTAGATGAGGATCGCAATTTCTTGTCAGACCGTCAGCCAGCCCCCAGTCCGAAGGATGCCTGCAAGACAACTTCCCGGTTGCCCATGGTCGTGTTTAACCCAGAGTCGGGAAAGGATGAAAGTGATGCGCGCGATTGTGTTGGCTGGAGGCCGCGGCACCCGTCTCGGGCCGTTAACTCGCCATTTGCCTAAACCCCTGGTTCCTTTCTTTGATCGGCCTATATTGGAACATCAGATTCAGTGGCTGGCCCGCAACGGGTTTGATGATATTGTTGTTGCGTTAGGCCATCTTGGCCACATGATTGAATCGGCCATGGGTCCAGAACGGTACGGTGCGCGCCTCTCGTATGTATCTGAAGAACGCCCCTTAGGGACGGCTGGGGCGGTAGCGTGGGCGCTTCGCCAATATCCTAGCACAGAGCCGGTGCTGGTGGTACCCGGAGACTGCCTGGCGGACTATGATTTGGCGGCTGTCTACCGAAATGTTGTGGAGCAGGCGGCAGAAGTGGGCATGGTGCTGAGTCAGGTGGAAGATCCCCGCCCGTTTGGGGTGGTCTCAACCAATGTCGTGGGCAGAGTGCTGCGGTTGATCGAGAAGCCTGCCACCCACGAATTTGGGCATCTGGTCAACACCGGCATCTACGTGCTGCATCCGGATGCGGTGCAGGATATTCCGGTGGGCGCAACAATCGACTTTGCGCAGGAGGTGTTTCCCGCCTGGATACGCAGCGGGCGAGTGGTCCACGGGTACGAAAGCGCCGGCTATTGGTCGGATGTCGGATCGCTAACGCAATATCAGCAGACGCAAATGGACGTGCTGAATGGTCGGCTCAGGCTGCCTCTTGCCGACCAGCCCTCGGTCAATGTTCGGATCGATCGCACGGCCCGGATCATTGAACCGGTCTGGTGCGGAGATAACGTAACGGTCGAAGCGCACGCTACGCTTGGACCATACGCGACCATCGGAAGTGGATCGCGAGTGGGTGCTTGGGCCAAGGTGGACCACACGATCATCGGCACCAAGACCGTGATTGGTGTGAGTTCCCGGGTGCAGGGCGCGTTGCTGGCAGACCGGGTCGAGCTCGACGGCCGCAGTCGGGTTGGTGCGCGCGCCGTGCTCGGCGCGGGATGCCAGGTTGGTTGGGGGGGACATGTGCCGACAGGGGCTCGCCTGGCGCCTCGCGAACGGGTCGCTCCGGGATGCACCTGGGAGAAGAGCGGCTCGTGGCCGGAAGGGCGACCGTTGCGGGGGGTATCCGTTTAGTGGAATGGCCGCCGCCAACCCGTTTGGAACCGACGTCGCCTCTTCCCGACTTATCACCTGACAACACGGTTTTTGTCGCCATCGCGTTTGAAGGTCCCGACCCCTATGCCCAAGCTGGCGGCTTGGGAGTGCGCATGACCGGCTTGACGCAAGCCTTGGCCGACCGGGGATTTCCGGTGCACTTCTTCTTCGTGGGCGATCCGCAGCGCGATGGTGTGCAAACCGAGGGTAGGCTGACCCTCTACCGCTGGGGTCAGTGGATTAGTCAATACCATGCGGCCGGCGTCTATGCCGGGGAATTCGAAAAAAAGGCCGATCTCGACGTGTCAATGCCCCCGTTTGTGGTCGAGCACATTGCGCGGCCGGCGATTCGCGCGGGCAAGCGCGTTGTGGTGCTAGCCGAAGAGTGGCATACAGCCGATGTGGCGATGGCCCTATCCGATTTGTTGCACCGGGAGGGATTGCGCCAGAAGTGTGCGATATTGTGGAACGCCAACCACCGGATGGGTTTGGACCGAATAAACTTTGCCCGCCTCGGATTTGTGTCCACCATTACCACGGTCAGCCGGTTCATGAGGCAGATAGTCGAGCCGTACGGCGCCAACCCGGTGGTTATTCCCAACGGCATCGGTGATGAGTGGCTGGCACCGGTGCCGAGAGCCCCAGTCGACCGACTGCGCCGGCGGTTGCGGCGACCGTTGTTGGTCAAGATCGGCCGGTTCGATCCGGACAAACGATGGATCATGGCCATTGAGGCGCTCGCCGGTTTAAAGGGCGCCCAGCAGCACCCGTTATTGTTGATGCGCGGTGGACTGGAGCCGCACGGCGGGGCGGTGATCCAACGCGCTTACGAACTCGGGCTAACCGTGCAGGAAGTCCACCTGGCAGGGACTCCCGATCTGGGGGCCGTGCTTCGCTCGCTGGAAGCGGAGGCACTAGCAGCCGACATTATCCACCTCCGCATGTTTTTGCCACGGGCCGTACTCCCGGTGCTCTACCGGGCGGCCGACGCCGTGTTGGTTAACAGCGGGTTCGAACCGTTTGGATTGGTTGGCCTGGAGGTCATGGCCTCCGGCGGTTTGGCCATCACGGGCGGAACCGGTGAGGATTACGCAAGGTCTTTTGTCAACGGGCTGGGCCTTGACGGTGACGATCCCCGGCAATTGGCGCAACTGATTCGCTATGCCTGCAATCACCGCCCCCTGCGGCAAGCCATGGTGCGGGAAGGCATGCGAACGGCCCGCTCGTACCGCTGGGCGGGGGTAATCGACCAATTGCTGGGCCACGTAGCGCTGGCCTTCGAACGCCAGACCAGCGCTGAGCGACCCGGCTAGCAGAACAGTCCGGTAGGGTTCGACCCCCGCACTCGCCGGCGCATGGTACACTAGATTTGGTAGTCAGCCGTGGGCAGCTGTTCCGGGCCGTATCCGTCACACCGATGCGGCCGTGGAGGGTGGTGCCGTCCATCAACCAATCCGGCGGACCGGTCAGGCTCCGCCTGGCCAGCGCCCTTATGTTCTCGGCTGGCAGCAGGATGTTGAAGGGAGGACTTCCACATTTGGCGCGGGATATCCCATTGGGCAACGGCAACATGCTGGTGACGTTTGACACGTCGTATTTGCTACGCGACTGTTATTTTCCGATGGTCGGCCACGAAAATCATACCGCTGGACACCTTTTCCGCGCGGGAATCTATCTCGACGGGGAATTTTCATGGATCCACGACGGCAGCTGGTCGCTTCGCATGGGTTACGAGGATGACACGCTGGCGACGGCGGTAACCCTTAGCCACCAGGCCTGGAGACTCACCATCGAAGCCAGCGATGTGGTGGATGTCGAGGAAAACATCATGCTCCGCCATTTCCGTTTTCGCAACGCCACCGAACGGTCGCGAGATCTCCGCATGTTTCTTACGCACGATTTTCATATCTATGGTGTCGATGTCGGCGATACCGCTTTTTATGATCCCATGACCCGAGCTATTGTTCATTACAAAGGACAGCGGTATTTTCTGGTCAACGGCCAGCACGGCGAACAGGTAGGAGCGCATCAATGGGCTACCGGTCGCAAGGAAACGGCCGGCATGGAAGGAACCTGGCGGGACGCCGAGGATGGCGTATTGGAGGCCCATCCCATTACGCAGGGTTCAGTCGACTCCACAATCGGTTTTCAAGTCGCTTTGCCCCCCGCATCGCAAGAGGAACTGTACGTATGGATTTGCGCCGGGACTAGTTTGGAAGATGTTCGCCGCCTCAACGCCCTGGTGGGATACGAATCGGCCCGGGCGCTTATGGACCGGACCCGGTCATTTTGGCGTCTTTGGGCGGCAACCGATGAACGGTCGGCTGGTGACACCACGGCTGACCCTTATGATATCCCCTACCGGCGCGGACTGTTAACGCTGCGTACCAACATCGATAACCGGGGCGGAATCCTGGCGGCCAACGACTCTGACATCATGCACCACAGCCGGGACACGTATTCGTATGTTTGGCCGCGAGACGGGGCGTGGGTCGCGCGCGCCTTAGACCAGGCGGGATACCGAGACCTGTCTGCAAGATTCTTCACTTTCTGCGGGGAGATCCTGGAACCCGGGGGATATTTTCTCCACAAGTACAATCCCGATCGCTCACTGGCTTCGTCATGGCATCCTTGGTGGCTGGACGGCCGTCCCGAACTACCTATCCAGGAAGATGAAACCGGCATCGTGCTATGGGCCCTGTGGCAGCACTTTGTTCGCTGGCGCGATGTGGAAATGGTACAGCCGATGCTGCGACGGCTGGTATTTGAAGCGGGCCAGTTTATGATTGATTATCAGCATCCGGAATTGAAATTGCCCTGGCCGTCCTGGGACTTATGGGAGGAACGCCGAGGCATTCATACGTACACCGTAGCGACCGTGTTCGCGGGTCTTACCGCGGCTGGACACTTTAGCCGGGCGTTCGGCGAGACCCAACGGGCTCAGGAATTTTACCAAGCCGCACGGCAGTTGCAAGAAGCCGGTTGGCGATTTCTGGTTGACAAGACCAGCGGCGTCTTCCTGCGGCGGATTACCGTATCGGTGGACGAACCCGGTGAGTTTGAACGCGACCCGGTTCCCGACGCGAGTCTGTTATTGTTGCCGCAACTGGGATTCGTGCACCCATCGCATCCCGCCATGGTGAAAACCGCACGCTGGGTCAGGGAAAGCCTGTGGGTGCCCACCAAGGTGGGTGGCCTCGCACGCTATGCCGGCGACTACTATCACAAGATGGACGACAATCCGAACATCCCGGGCAATCCCTGGTTCATTTCTACCTTGTGGTACGCGGATTACCTAATGATGACCGCGCAATCCCCGGCCGATTTGGCCGAAGTGGCCACGCTGTTGGACTGGGTCAGCCGGCATGCCCTGGAAAGCGGAGTGCTGGCGGAACAGTTGGATCCATACACAGGCGCTCCCATGTCGGTCAGTCCCCTGACCTGGAGCCATGCGGCTTTGGTGTTGAGCATCGTTCGCTACCGGGCCGCGCGCACCCGGATTGAGGGGCGGCAGGCGGAAGAACGTCCGGGATCGATCTTTCGATCGATCGGGTTTTAGTATGGCACCGTCACGACACCGCGACCTTTCCCTGGGAGGCCCCGATCGCATTGCTCTCCCGTCGGCGTTGGACAAAGAATGGCTTTTGACCAACGGGCGCGGCGGTTACGCTATGGGAACCATGGCCCGAATCTCCACGCGCCGGTATCATGGATTCTTAATCGCTGCCCTGAAGCCCCCGGCCATGCGCCGGGTGATTGTCGGGCCGGTCGCCTTGGAACTGGTCGTGGACGGACACCACTTTCCTCTCTGGCAGGCGGAGTGGGCATCGGGGTCGCTGTCGCCGGAACCGCGGGCCATACGCATGTTTTCGTTAGTCGATGGCCAACCCCAGTTCGTTTGGAGCGTGGGCGCCTGGCAACTACGCGAAACCCTGGCCATGGTCCGCGGCCACAACGGCGTATTAGCCCGCTATGACTGGCAGGGCCCCGCCTCCGGCGCCGAACTGCATGTGATTCCTTTGCTCAGCGGGCGGGACCATCACGGAATCGGGTATTACCCCCCCCAGGCGGTATCCGCGTCGAGCAACCTTCTCGCGGTGCGATGGCCGTACGGAGAATGGGTGCTAACGCTGACCGGCAGCCAGTTTGTCAGCGGCCCCGAGATCTATCGGGGCATGGCCTACCGCCAAGAGACCGCGCGCGGCCTGTCCGATGTGGAAGATTGGTGGGTGCCCGGCCGGTTTATCCGTCCTCTGCCGGCTGGTGCGGGATCGTGCTGGTTCAGCGTGAGCGCGGCTGACGATGTGCGGCTGCTGGAGGATCCGGCCGATTGGTGGGATTGGGAACAAACCAGACGGAAAACGCTTATCGGCCGGAGCCAGGCGGTGCCTTCGGCACTGGCTCTCGCCGCGGACAACTTCGTGGTTGACGGACCGTCCGGCAGCGCGACGATTGTGGCCGGTTATCCCTGGTTTTCCGAATGGGGCCGGGACAGTCTGATCGCGGCACCGGGACTCTCCCAGGCGCTGGCCGAGCCCGAATTGTTGTATCGGGTGATTACCTATTGGAACGATGCCCGTCAACAAGGTTTGGTGCCCAACCGGGTGACCGACGACACGGCCGAGGTGGATTTGAACAGCGTGGACGCCTCCCTATGGTGGGGAGTCATTGCCGGCCAACTGGCCATAAAGGAGGCCAGCCCGGATTTAGGCCGTTATGTTATCGAGGGGCTTGATCGTACGGTTGAGGCGTTTTTGCGCGGAACATCCGCAATCGGGATTGATCCACGGGACGGACTGGTGTGGGCAGGGTCGCCGGGACTCGCTCTAACCTGGATGGATGCGCGTTACGACGGGGTGGTGGTCACCCCTCGCGATGGCAAACCCATCGAGATCCAGGCGCTTTGGTACAATGTGTTGCGGTTGCGAGACGCGCTGGCGGCCAATATGCGCCTGCCGCGCCGCTACGAGCGGGCGGCCCGCCAGGTTCGCCGCAGTGTCACTCTGCAATACCCGATGCCCGGGCTCGGTTTGGCGGATGCCATACGTCCAGACGGCAGTCAAGATCAATCCGTGCGGCCCAATCAATTGTACGCTGCCGGGCTGCCGTTTTCCGTGGTCGGGCCGGTCCTTCGCCGCAGCATCCTGACTATGGTAGGCCGCCAGCTTTATACACCGTTGGGTCTGCGCACGCTGTCCCCGGACCACCCGGGGTTTCGGGCGCGGTACGGCCGTACCGTAGGGGAGCGCGACACCGCCTATCATCAGGGCATGGCTTGGCCGTATTTGCTGGGCATATATGGCGATGCGCTGCACGCCACGGCGCCGGAAAGCTGGGTCTCCGAACGACCGCGCATCGCTCAGGCGATGGGGGCCCATATGGCGGAAGCGGGCGTCGGCTCCATCTCGGAAATCGTTGAGCCGTGGGATGGGCGACCGGACGGCTGTCCATTTCAGGCTTGGAGCGTGGCCGAAGTGGTCCGGATATTATCTCCCCTTTGGGAAAAGCGGGCGCCGGTGCCGTCATGACCCCGCCGCCCGCGCGGGGTTCGGGGAAGCGTTGCGGGACGTGCCTCGAGAGCCCCGGAAAAAGCTGGGGCCCGCCATACCCCACGGCAGTGGGCGGCCTAGCGTTACGGGAGGAGCCGGTCCCGAAGAATTGACCCCATCCGGTATCGATGGCAATAGGCCTCACGAACCCCCAAAGGCGGACGAGCTCGGGTAAAATTGACTATTCCCAAACACTTTTCCGCCAGGAGCCCCCCGTATTTGTGCCACCAAGCTACGTAAGAGAGAAGGCCAGGTCCCTCGACGACGCGCTGCAGGGAGGGTCGTCACACCGCCCCAAGCGGCTGGACCACAACGGCTTTGGTCGTGAACCTGGGAGGGAAAGGCAGCTTCGAGGTGTCATCCAAAAGATGAGCGCCCAGCGAACCTCCGTAAGCGGCGAGAAACTCTTCATTGATGTCAAAATCGCGGGATATACGGGTTCTCTAGGCCAGCCTGCTGACGGCCTTAGCGGCTTCCGGCGTAAAGGCGGCATGAGCTGGATTCGGGCTTTTACGTGGAACGCGGGAAGCTGGCCGGTGATGCGCAGTGAAAGCCCTATACGGGTAGCCCACGACGGGGGAAGTAACCATGCAGCGGAGAGGGGTGGCCCATCCCGTACGAGGCCAGACGCGGCTGTAGTGGCCATGGAGCAGCGGGGAGGGTGGACTGGGCAAGCGTCTAGGGTAACCTTGGGGGAGGATCCCACCCGTCTTGAGATCGCCCGCCGGCGGCCACGCCACCGAGGAAGGGTTCGTGCGAGCCGTAAAAGTCGAGAGGCGTACGTACCGAATCTGTAAGGGGCTGGAGGTGAAATGCCTCCGGCCTACTCGGCGGCAGTCCGTGCACAAGCCGGAACGAAATCGAAGTCTTGGGTGAGCGGGAGCACCGCCAAGCGGGGAGGGAGCCCCAATAGCCGCGGGGATGTCGCGTGCGGGGTTGACCGGCCCACCCTTCGGGGCGGCAGCGCGGTGCGGACTCACCCTCGCCGTGATGTCGGCCCTGACGTGGGCGGCATTCGGCGGTAACCCGCGGTGCATCTCCGCAGGATGGTGTGGACTGCATAAACCGCGACAGTAATCCTCACCGCGACGCAATGGCCGGAGCCTCAGCACCGGCGCGTTGGGTGCAATCACGTAGATCGCAGGCACGCGACGCCAGCCCTACACCCCCGACCGCACTGCCGTTTTTTGGTGCACCGGAGGATCACACGGTAGCCATGGCCACGATATCCCGCACAGCGAGAAAAGCCCGGTCTGTGCGTCCCTTGCCCGGAATTGCGAGCTGTGATATACTCGCCCATGGATTTTTATTACGCACGCAGTTCCTATCCTGGTGATAGTTGGAACTGCGGAGGCCAACCAGGAGGGTAATTATGTCTGTCATTTCCATGAAGCAGCTATTGGAAGCGGGAGTCCATTTTGGCCACCAAACCCGCCGTTGGAACCCCAAGATGAAGCCCTTCATTTTTACCGAACGCAATGGGATTTATATCATTGATCTGCAAAAAACCGTTCGCAAAGTAGATGACGCTTACAACTTTCTTCGGCAGGTGGCAAGCAACGGGGGACACGTGCTGTTTATCGGCACCAAAAAACAGGCGCAAGAGGCGGTCGCCGAGGAAGCCCACCGGTCCGGTGACTACTTCGTCAACCAGCGTTGGCTTGGAGGCATGCTGACCAACTTTGACACCATCAAGCGGCGGGTCAAACGGCTAGCCGACCTGAAAAACCAGCAGCAGAACGGGGAATGGGACCGGCTTCCGAAAAAGGAAGTCAGCGCCCTCACGCGTCAAAAAGAGAAACTTGAGAAATATTTAGGTGGCATCGAAGGCATGCGGACGTTACCGGCGGCAGTGTTCGTGATTGACCCGCGCAAGGAGCACATCGCCGTCACGGAAGCTCGCAAGTTGGGTATTCCCATTGTCGGCATTGTCGACACCAATTGCGATCCGGACGAAATTGATTATGTGATTCCCGGAAATGACGATGCCATCCGGGCGGTGCGGCTACTAACCTCACGCATGGCCGATGCGTTGATGGAGGGCCGACAAGGCGAGACGCTTCCACCTACGGAGGAAGCGGCGCAATAAGTCGTAGCGGGCGCGGACTGAGGCCGGGATTCTTCTCGGCCTCAGCGCCTGCGCGAATGGGGCCAATGGTTGCGCACCACCCCGATTTTACCGCATCAGAGGAGGCAGGAATCACGTGTTTACTGCGCAAGACGTCAAACGATTGCGGGAACTTACCGGTGCCGGCATGATGGAGTGCAAACGGGCTTTGGAGAAGGCGGAAGGGAACTTTGAACGGGCGATTGACATCCTTCGCGAGCGGGGTCTGGCGGCGGCCGCCAAGAAGGCCGGACGATCGACCGCCGAGGGCTTGATCGAGAGCTACATCCATTCCCAAGGCCGGATTGGGGTTTTGCTGGAAATCAACTGCGAAACCGACTTCGTCGCCAACACGGCGGACTTCCGCGCCCTGGCTCATGACGTTGCCATGCATATCGCGGCAGCCCGTCCCCGCTATGTGACGCGCGAGCAGGTTCCCGAGGCCGAGATTGAGCACGAACGCGCGATCTTAAAAACCCAGGCGCAAAATGAAGGCAAGCCGACGGCGATCATCGAGAAAATGGTTCAGGGACGCATCGACAAATATTTCAAAGAGATTTGTCTGTTGGAACAACCCTATGTGAAAGACCCGGACAAAACCATTGACGTGGTAGTCAAAGAACATATTGCCAAACTTGGCGAACAAATCTCGGTGAAGCGCTTTGCCCGGTTCGAACGGGGCGAAGACGCGGCGCCAACGGGTGCGTAAGGGCACGTTGTGCCCTTTTTTTGTGGGCATTTACGCACTTAGGACGCAAAAACCGCGCGGTAACGATGGCACTGAGAAAGCCGTACCACTTCAAAGGAGGCGTCGATAGCGTTGGCGGAACAGTCGAAATACCGGCGTGTGGTTTTGAAATTGTCAGGCGAGGCTTTGGCCGGAGGCGCCGGTTTCGGCATCGATCCCGGGGTTGTGGAAAGCATCGCGCGGCAAATTAAGGATGTGCAGACGCTCGGAGTGGAAATTGCGGTCGTCGTCGGCGGCGGCAACATTTGGCGTGGACAAGCGGGGTCGTCGCAGGGCATGGACCGCGCGACGGCCGATTACATGGGGATGTTGGCGACGGTGATTAACGCCCTTGCGCTGATGGATGCGCTGGAGAAATATGGGGTGGAAGTCCGCGTGCAAACCGCTATCGAGATGAAGGAGATCGCGGAGCCCTTCATCCGCCGCCGCGCGATGACGCATTTGGAAAAGGGTCGGGTTGTCATATTTGCCGCCGGCAACGGCAATCCGTACTTTTCCACTGACACCACCGCCGCCCTGCGTGCCGCAGAAATTGAAGCCGACGTGATGTTGAAGGCAACCAAAGAGGCTGGGGTCTATGATGCCGACCCACACCTTCACCCCGATGCGCAAAAACTCGATGAAATTCGCTACATCGATATGCTGAAAGAAAACTTGCGGGTGATGGACGCCACCGCCACCTCTTTATGCATGGACAATAACATACCCATTGTCGTCTTTGACCTGAACACATATGGTAATATTCGTAAGGTAGTGTTGGGTGAACAGATTGGCACGTTGGTAAGGGGCGATAGCGGTGTTAAAAGACATCCTCACTAGCACGGAAACACGCATGGCGCGGGCGGTCGATGCCTTTGAACGGGAGTTGTCTTCCATGCGGGCGGGACGCGCCCACCCCGGTCTTTTGGAGCGCATCGCGGTCGAATACTATGGCGCCGTCACCCCCCTTCAACACTTGGCCTCCATCAGTGTGCCGGAAGCGCGCTTGCTGCTGGTGCAGCCTTTTGACAAAGGAATCGTCGGAGCGGTGGAAAAGGCTTTGTTGAAAGCCGATTTGGGTGTTTCGGTGCGGGTTGACGGATCGATGCTCAGGGTGTCGGTGCCCGCCTTGACGGAAGAGCGCCGGCGCAGTTTGGTCAAGCAGTTGCGCCGACAGTTGGAAGAGGAGAAGGTGGCGATTCGCAACATCCGACGGGATGCCGTGGATCAGCTCAAACAGGCCGCTAAAGATCACGCGATTTCGGAGGATGAAGAACGCCGCGGGCAGACTGATGTGCAGAAATTGACCGACCAGTATATACGCAAACTTGACGGTGTAGCCGAGGCCCGCGAACGGGATATCATGACCCCCTAAAGGATACCGCGATTTTGGTGGCTGAGTTTGCAGGAAGGAGGGCGACCACACGCAGCAAGTACCGGTTCCCCAGGACACAGCGGCCCAGCCCCTACCGCGCCACGTGGCCATCATTATGGATGGCAACGGACGATGGGCGCGACAACGTGGACTAAGCCGGGCCGAAGGTCACCGGCAAGGTGTCAAAGCGCTCAAACCCGTGGTCAAAGAGGCGTCGCGACTGGGCATTCGGGTGTTAACGGTGTTTGCCTTTTCCACGGAAAATTGGCAGCGCCCGCCGGAAGAAGTGGATGCCTTGATGGCGTTGCTGGTTGAATTTCTGCGCTCGGAAACGTTAGAACTCAAGGCCGAGGGGGTCTTAATCCGCACCATCGGGGCCATTGACGATCTCCCGCCGGTCAGCCTGGCCGCCTTGCACTGGGCCTCTCAGGAGACGGCCACGCAGAGTCGGATGATCTTGAATCTGGCCCTAAACTATGGCTCGCGCGACGAAATTGTACGGGCGGTGAATCGCTGGATGGCTCAACGTCATCCCGCGGACGAACCGGAGCTGACCGAGAGCGCCTTGACGGCGCAGCTTGATACGGTGGGTCTGCCGGATCCGGATTTGCTGATCCGGTCCAGCGGGGAATTGCGGCTGTCAAATTTCATGCTGTGGCAATGCGCCTATGCTGAAATCTATATTACGGAAACGCTGTGGCCCGATTTTGGCCCCGATGAGCTTCGTCGGGCTCTCGATGATTACCGGCACAGGCAGCGCCGGTTCGGGCGAATCGGCTAAAAAGGGGCTGACCCAGGTGCTGAGTCTCCGGATCTTCACCGCGAGTATCGGGCTCCCTATCGTGCTGGTGCTGGTTTATTGGGGAGGATGGACGTTTACTATCGGTTTTGCCTTGCTGGCTGCCGCCGGAGCGCTAGAGTTATCCCAGATGCTGATGTCCCGGGGGATTCTCTTCTTTCCGAGAATTGCGGTGGTGTGGATTGTCGCGTTGTTTATCAGCCGGCAGGTGCCCGGGGTGGCGCCTACGGAAGTTCTCGCCTTGGGCATGGCGCTCAATGCCGTAGCCGGTGTCATTCTAGGACGTGACGCATCAAGCTTCATGGGGGTTGTCACCACCAGTTGGGCTGCCCTGTATCTCGGGTACCTGTTTTCCTTTCTGGTGGCGTTGCGCCACCTGCAGGACGGTCTGGCCGCAACGGTCAGTTTTTTCGTGGTGGTCTGGATTACCGATACGTTGGCTTTTTTCGTGGGCCGGCGATTTGGTCGAACCAGACTATTGCCTCACGTCAGTCCGAGCAAGACCTGGGCGGGCACGCTGGGGGGCGCGGCGGGGGCGGTGGCCGGCGGGATTTGCCTGTCGTGGTTTCTGCATGTGACTTGGTGGCAAGGCGGCCTTTTCGGCTTGGTGGTCAGCGGCACCGGCCAATTGGGCGACTTGCTCGAGTCGCAACTCAAGCGGTTCACCGGGGTGAAAGATTCGGGGGGACTGTTGCCGGGCCATGGCGGCATCCTGGACCGGTTCGATTCGGTGTTGTTTGCGTTGCCGTTTGCCTATTATTTATTGAAGAGCCTGGGCATACCCTAAACCGTGGGGTGGGACATGGAGTCGCGGACCTGGCGGTATTGGGGAACCGTGCTGTTGTGGATGGGCTTGGGCCTGGTGGCTTATGTGTTTTGGAAATGGTTGGTTGGCTATCTGTTGCCGTTTGTTCTGGCCGCCTTGATAGCCGGTTTGCTCGAGCCCCTGGCCGACCACCTGGTCGGACGGGGCTGGCCGCGTACTCCGGCGGTGGTGGTAAGTTTGGTGCTTGGTGTCGGGAGTGTCCTGACCATCATCTTAGCCCTGCTGTCTTTGCTGACGGTGGAACTCTTGCGGCTCTTGCACTCGCTGCCCGAGTACGTTTCCCGTTGGCAGGCGTTTGTCAACCAGAACCTGTCCCGGCTCGGTGCGCTCCGGACTTCGCTGGGGATTACGCAAACCGACCTGCATCGCGAAATGGGGTCGCTATACCAGATGGTCGAGTCCGCGTTGCGAGCGATCTTGTTCACGGCTTTGGCATTGCCCGACAACCTGCTGGTGATGGTGATGGCCTTGGTTGCCGCGTTTTTCCTGATGCGGGACCGGGCGGCGGTGCATGGTGGGCTGCGGGGGTTGTTGCCACCCGGACTGCGCATGCGGGCGAGCACGCTAAGTAGCGATATCGTGGCGGGGACCCTGGGCTTTGTCAAAGCCCAGTTGCTGCTGGTGACCACCACCGCGGTCACCACCACCGCAGGGCTGACACTGCTTGGCCAGCACTACGCGGTGCTGGTTGGGCTGGCATCCGGGGTGTTAGACCTGATTCCCTTTTTGGGACCCACGGTGCTTTTGCTGCCCTGGGCGGGGGCCTTGCTGGCACAAGGACGGCCAGTGGACGGCCTCGAGCTGCTGGCCGTGCTGACGGCGGTGGGGGTCATTCGCCAACTGTTGGAGCCACGACTGGTGGGCAGTCAAACCGGACTGCATCCACTCGTGGTATTATTTTCATTATATCTTGGCATTCGGTTGTTTGGAGGCGTTGGGTTCATTGCCGGTCCCATTTCGGCCATTGTATTGCGGGCGGTCGGCCAGACTATGACCGGCGCGCCAAACCAGCCGCCAGGGAGGATCGCATGACCACACGACTAATAATCTTAGGCGCGACGGGATCCATCGGCAAGACCGCGGCCGAAGTGATTGCGGCACATCCGGACAAGGTGGCTGTCGAAGGACTGGTAGCGCAACGCCAAGCCGATCGCCTCTGGGAGATGGCGCAAACGCTGCACCCGCGGTGGATTGCGTTGACCGATGCGGAGGCGGCCGTGGCGCTGAAGACCCGGGCTTATGGTTCTTCGATTCGGGTGTTGGCGGGGTTAGACGACGTTTTGGGCGTGATTGCCGACTCCCCATCCGCCAGCGTACTAGCCGCCATGACCGGATTCGCCGGCTTGCTTCCGGCGCTGACTGCCGTAAACCGGGGAATGCCGCTCCTTTTGGCCAACAAAGAGACGTTGGTGGCCGCCGGGGACTTGGTGCGCCAAGCCGCCCAGGCCTCGGGTGCGCCGATTATTCCGGTCGACAGCGAACACTCGGCAATTTTTCAGTGCCTGGCCCTGCCGCAACCTGTCCGGCGCCTTATCTTGACATGTTCGGGAGGCCCGTTTCGGGGATGGACCACCACACAGTTGCAGGATGTGCGGGTGCAAGACGCCTTGCAACATCCCAACTGGTCGATGGGCAACAAAATCACCGTTGACTCGGCTACGCTGATGAACAAGGGATTGGAAGTGATTGAGGCGCACCATCTCTTTGACATGCCGTATGAGCGGATTGAGGTGGTGGTTCATCCGGAGAGCGTGATCCACTCGTTGGTGGAATTTGTCGACGGCGCGACGATGGCGCAACTAGGCTGGCCGGACATGCGGGTTCCCATCCAGGTCGCGTTATCGTGGCCCCAGCGCTGGCATCTGTCGAGTCCGCCCTTAGATCTGGTCAGCCGGCCGCTGACCTTCGAACCGCCCGATGCGGCCAGGTTCCCGGCGCTGGCTCTGGCACGCCAGGCCGGTCTCCGTGGAGGAATCTATCCGGCGGTGCTAAATGCTGCCAATGAACAGGCGGTGGCGGCTTTTCTGGCCGGGCGCCTGCCCTTTTTGGCCATCGCCACGGTGGTCGAAACGGTTCTGGAGGGGGTCCGGGAGAACCCGGCGGTGAGCCAGGTTGAGGTGGTTATGGCCGCCGATGCCTGGGCGCGACGGCAAGCGGACGCAATCATTCTTAGGCGGGGAGGAGTCACATGACCACACTCGTGGCGTGGGTTGTTGTCTTTGGGTTGCTGATCGCGATCCACGAATCAGGTCATTTTCTAGTGGCTAAGGCGTTTGGCATGCGCGTCGATGAGTTTTCCTTGGGGTTTGGGCCCGCCTTGGGCAAGAAACGATTCCGCGAGACGCTGTACGCGCTGCGAGCCATACCCTTGGGCGGTTATGTGCGTCTAGCCGGCATGGAAGCCAACCGCACGCAGGATCCCCGGGAATTTCCCAATCGTCCTTTATGGCAACGATTTATGGTGATCCTGGCCGGGCCGATGATGAACCTGGCGCTGGCGGCGGTGCTCTACGGTTTAGCGTTTGGCCCGGTGGGCATCCCGACCCTGACAACCACCGTCGCGCAAACCGTGCCCAAGTATCCGGCTTACGCGGCTGGCGTCCGCCCGGGTGATCGCATTGTTCGCATCGACCATCAGCCCATTGCCAGTTGGACCCAATTGAAGGCGGCGATTCAACAGCATCAACACCAATCCATGACTGTGACGCTTTCGCGCGGGGGCAAAACCCAGACCATCTCAGTCCAACCGAAGTGGGATCCGGCCAGCAAGTCGTACATCATCGGAATTCAGCCCGCCACCCGGCTGGTCCGCCAGAGACCGCTATCCGCCGTGTGGTCCGGCATCCGGCAGACCGTTTTGCTGACCGGCGGCTGGTTCTCTTTTATGGCGGGATTGGTGCAGGGTCGGGGCGTCGCCCAAGTGGTAGGCCCGGTTGGCATTGCGGTGGCGGTCGGTCGCGCGGCCCAAGCCGGGATGTCCTACCTGGTGGTGCTCTCCGCCGGATTGTCGGCCAACCTCGGGTTGTTCAACATCCTTCCCATTCCGGTGCTGGACGGCAGCCGTTTGGCGCTGTTGGCGTTGGAAGGCATCCGGCGCAAGGCCATGGATCCGGAGCGAGAAACGTTGATTCACCTGGTGGGCATGGTGGCCCTATTGTTTTTCGTGCTTTTTGTTACCTACCATGATATTGTCCGGTACTTGCATAGCGGCGGCTAGTCAAAGGCGGTTTTAACCCCGCCGCCTTTGACTAGCCGCCCTGTCTTACCGCATGTTAAGATGAGGGCGGCTTACACAGGGGATGTCACACGATCCGGGGGGAGGAAGTCATGACGACAAAAGCCGTGCGAGTCCGAGATCTGCAAATTGGCGGCGGAGCTCCGGTGGTGGTACAGACCATGACCAAAACCGACACGCGCGATGTGGCCGGGACGGTTGACGAAATCTTGCGCTATCGCGACGTCGGCTGCGAACTGGTGCGCGTGGCCGTGCCCGATCAGGAAGCGGCCGCCGCGGTTCGGGAGATTGTCCGCCGCTCTCCGATTCCGGTGGTGGCGGATATCCATTTCGATTACCGCCTGGCCTTAGCCGTCATTCGCAATGGCATCGACAAACTGCGGCTTAATCCCGGAAACATCGGGGCGCGCGACCGGGTCGAAGAAGTGGTGCGCGCGGCCAAGGAGCGGAACATTCCAATCCGGATTGGCGTCAATTCCGGGTCAATCGAAAAGAGCCTGTTGGCGGACATGGGGCGCACGGCTGAAGCCATGGTGAAATCCGCGGCCGAACACATCAAAATCCTCAATGATCTGGACTATGACAACATTGTGGTATCGCTCAAGGCCTCCGACGTCCCCACCATGCTGGCGGCCAATCGGCTCATGGCCAAGACCTTTCCATATCCGCTTCACCTGGGGGTGACGGAAGCGGGCACACTGAGCCAAGGCACCATCAAGTCGGCGGTGGGGTTGGGAATCCTTTTGGCCGAAGGGGTCGGCGATACTATCCGGGTTTCGCTCACCGCTCCGGGAGAAGAGGAGATCCGGGTCGCCTGGGAGATCCTGAAGAGCCTGAAATTGCGCAACCGCGGCGCCAATATTGTGGCCTGCCCGACATGCGGACGCTTGCAGTTTGACATGTGGCCGGTGACCGACGAACTGGAACGGCGCTTGGCGACCATTGCCGAACCCATCAGCGTGGCGGTGATGGGTTGCGCCGTCAACGGGCCGGGGGAAGCCCGGGAAGCGGACGTGGGATTGGCCGGCGGGAAAAACATGGGGCTCATTTTTCGTCACGGCAAGATTGTTCGCAAGGTCGACCAGCAAGACATGGTTGAGGAGCTCTGGAAAGAGATTCAAGACGCTGCTGAGGAGGTTCGCTCAGTTGGAAAACGTGCTGAAGGAGATCACCCCTAAGTCAATTGATTACTCTCAGTGGTACGTCGACGTGATTCGCAAGGCCGACATGGTGGACTATTCCCCGGTCAAGGGTTTTATGGTAATGAAACCCTACAGCTATCGGGTGTGGGAATTTATCCAGGCGGCGATGAATACGCGCTTTCGGGCAACCGGACACGAGAACGCCTATTTTCCTCTGCTCATTCCCGAACACCTGCTGCAGCGCGAGGCCAAACACGTCGAGGGCTTTTCGGCCGAGGTGGCCTGGGTCACGCACGGGGGATCAGAATTGCTGGCCGAACGGCTCGCGGTGCGTCCCACCTCCGAAACCATTGTCGGCGCCATGTATTCGAAATGGATCCAATCCTACCGCGACCTGCCCGTGCTCATGAATCAGTGGTCCAACGTGGTGCGCTGGGAGAAATCGACGCGTCCCTTTCTGCGCACGACCGAGTTTCTCTGGCAGGAAGGACACACCGTCCACCGGACCGCGGATGAGGCCGAACGCGAGACCCGGCAACAGCTCGAGATCTACCGCGAAGTGATTGAAGGGGAATTGGCGATCCCCGTCGTCGCGGGCGTCAAAAGCGCCGGTGAGCGGTTCGCCGGAGCCGTGGAAACCTACACTTTGGAGGCCTTGATGAGCGACGGTCGGGCCTTGCAGATTGCCACTTCGCATTTTTTGGGGCAAAATTTTGCGCGGGCTTTTGACATTCAATTTCTCGATGAAGATGGTACCCTGAAATATGGATGGACCACCTCTTGGGGGAGCTCGACCCGCATGATTGGGGGGCTCATCATGGTTCATGGCGATGATCGGGGCCTGCGAATGCCTCCGCGGGTTGCGCCCATTCAAGTCGTGATCATCCCGATTGGCCGGGGCGCGGACGGCAAGGCGGTTCACGCCCGTTGCCGGGCACTGGCGGACGAACTGGGATCGATTGCGCGCGTCCGGCTCGACGACCGCCCGGAATACACTCCGGGCTACAAGTATAACGACTGGGAGATGCGGGGCGTGCCGCTGCGGATTGAGGTCGGCCCGCGCGATCTGAAGGCGGAGCAGGTGGTCATTGCGCGCCGGGATACCGGCCAGAAGACGACGGTAGCCCTGGCCGAGCTCCCATCCACGGTGGCGCGACTCTTGGATGAGGTGCAACAGGAATTGTTTCGCCAGGCGTCCGAGTACCGGGGGCGGGAGACGTATACCATCTCCCGCTGTCAAGAGGCCGACGCGCACGGTTACCGCGGGTTCTTTCGCGGAGGATGGTGTGGCTCGGAAGCGTGCGCGGACTCACTAAAAATCGAAACCGGGATGACCATCCGATGCTTACCCTTAGAGCCCGAGTCCAACCAAGCGTCATGTGCGATGTGCGGTGCCACGAGTCGGCAGCAGGTGCTATTGGCCCGTGCCTACTAAATGCTTGCGACCCAAACCCGCCACCGGGGTGGGAGGGAGGGAGGAGCGGCGGCCGGATTTGCGCGAGGCCGCCCCACGCCGTGATGTCAGGCCGCGTGGCCGTGATTGTTCCGGCCTATAATGAAGAATGCAATATTGGAGCCGTCCTCGCGGTTCTCAAACAAGTTCAGGAAGTGGACGAGATCGTGGTGGTCAACGACGGCTCGACCGACGGCACCTCGGCGGTCGCCCGCAACCACGGCGTCACGCTGGTCGACATGCGGGAGAATCATGGCAAGGGGGCCGCTTTAAAGGCCGGCGCGGAAGTGGCACGCGCCGACATCCTGTTGTTTTTGGACGCCGACCTTCTGGGCTTAACCCCCCAGCATGTGCATGAATTGCTGGCGCCGGTCCTGTCCGGCGAGTCGGAGTCCACCGTCGGAATCTTCGATGGCGGCCGCACGTCCACCGACTGGGCGCAGGCCTTGGCTCCCTTTTTGTCCGGCCAACGGGCCATCCGGCGGCAATTGTTGACCAATGTGGAGCACATGGACGGAACCGGTTACGGCATCGAATTGTTTTTGCACCATCAACTGAAACGCATGGGCAAAGCGCCCAAAGAAGTCGTGCTGAAAGACGTTTCGCAGGTGCTAAAAGAAGAGAAATTGGGATTGGTCAAAGGGTTTTCCGCCCGCATGCGCATGTATTGGGAGATTATCCGGGAAATACCCCGATTGTAGCGACAATGGCCTCAGGGGGGAACACGGTGCGTTTGGAAGCGTGGTGGAGTGAAGCGGGCGTGCGCCCGATCCGCTTTGAACCGCTCCTGGTGGCTCGAGACGGGGAGCGGATTTCCGTCCAAATTGCGTCCCGAGACCGGGGTGACGAAGCCTGGTGCGAACGGTTGGCGCAGCAATTGTCCACCGAATGGGGATGCCGGGTGGAGGTGGTGGAGTACCCCTGGCCCGCCGATCCGGTTGACCGGGTGTTGGCTATCTGGACCCTTACCGGCAACCGTTTAGCGGGCCTCATTGGCCGTGACCGGTTGACGTTTGGGCCGGGCGGCCTGCTGTGCCGGTTTCCCAATCCGATTGCCGAGAGTCTGTTTCGGCAATGGGGGGGCTTGCCGCGCATGCGGCGCCTCTGGCCCCAACTGCCGGAATGGCAACAAACCGTCGAGACCCCGCCGCCCGCCCGGCCGGCACCGCCGGAGGCAGTCATCATGGTCCGGGAACCGGTTTCCCGGGGGATCGGGCAAGGCGTTCCGGCGGGCGAGCCGATCCCGCTGAACGCGTTGCCTTCCAGCGGGCACGTCACGGTTCGTGGCCAAATCATCAATGTGTCCGTGCGTTCCGGCCGTGACGGCCTGCGCCATCTGCTGGCTACCATCAGCGACGGTCAAGGAGCCATCCGCGTGCGCGTCAGCGACCGGCGCAAGGAGCCGCCGGTCGACCAAAGCCTGCTGCAGCCAGGGTCCTGGATAAAGGCCGCCGGGATCCTGGAGCAGGACAAGTTTACCGATGAAACGGTTGTGCGCATCCGGGACGCGGGTCGCGACTCGGGACCTCCGGCGCTGGCCGACGGTGAATGGGGACCGCGGGTCGAATTGCACAGCCATACCAAAATGAGCGCCATGGACGGCATCACCTCGCTGCGCGACCTGTTCTTCCTGGCCCGGGAGCTAGGACACCCGGCATTGGCGATTGTCGACCACGGGGTCTTGCAAACGTACCCGGAAGCCGAGCATCTGGCCCAAGAAACGGGGATCAAGGCGATTTACGGGGTGGAAGTCAACATGGTGGAGGACGCGGTGGCTCCGCTGACCGGCGGCCCCTTGCGAGCGCCCTGGGGTGCGGTGCCGGTGGTGGTGGTGGATGTCGAGACCACCGGCCTGAGCCCGCGCTCGCATGACATCATTGAAATCGGCGCGGCTAAGGTGATCGCGGGAGAGATTGTCGACACCTTTCACCGCATGGTGCGTCCGACCCGCGCGGTTTCGCAGACCGCTCTCCAGATTACCGGAATCCAGCCGGAAGAGTTGTCAAAGGCCCCCGACCTGGCAGGAGTCTTCGCGGACTTTGCGGCATTTGCCGACGGTTCCGTACTGGCGGCCCACAATGCGCGCTTTGACATGGGTTTCTTGCGTGCGGCTCAGGCGCAGCGGGAAGGGGGGGACGCATGGGAGGTGCCCGTGTTGGACACGCTCGCGCTGGCTCGCATTACGATTCCGGGTCTTAAGAGTTACGGGCTGGGTCCGTTGAGCGCACACCTCAAAATTCCGCTGTCGCAGCATCACCGGGCACTGGCTGATGCGGAGGCGACCGCACATCTGTTGTCTCGGCTTTTGGCCATGGTCGGTGAACCCTGGACCGAGGCCCGTTTAAGAGCATCCCATCCGTTGTCCCATACCGTGGCGAGGCCGGTGCCGGTGGTGCTGCTGCTCCGTCATGGGTCGGCGCTGGCGGATTTGTATCGGTTGGTCTCCGACTCGCACCTGAAGTATTTTCACCGCGTGCCGCGGGTGCCGCGAAGCCTGGTGGAGGCGGGGCGAGCCGGATGGTGGGTGGGATCGCCGGCGCACGGCGGAGAGGTGCAGGATGCCTTGTTGCGCCACGCATCCCCCGTCGAGTTGGATGAGATCGCGGCCTTTTACGATTATTGGGAGGTCGCCCCGCCGGACGCCTGCAAAACCCTCGCCCGCGAAGAGCATCTCGACGGAGAGGAGCCGGTTCGGCAATGGACACGCGACCTGATTCACCTTGGGCGAAGGCTCGCGCGGACGGTGGTGGCCGTGTCCGACACGCATTATCTACGGCCTGACGACCGCATCTACCGGGACATTTTGGCGGCAACCGCCAAAGGCGAGCTGCATGACGCCGGTGAAGAGTTGCACTACCGGACCAGCGGGGAAATGCAGGCCGCCTTCGCCTGGTTGCCGGAAGACGACCGGCGCTGGGTCATCCATGATGCCCCTTTGTCACTGGCCGAAAGTGTGCCCGTGATCAAACCGGTGCCGGACGGATTGTATGCGCCAACCCTTCCCGAAGCCGAGCGGGTGGTAAGCCAAATGCCATTAGCCCGGGCCCGGGAGTTATATGGCGAGGAGCTCGACCCGGTCATCACGGCACGCTTGGAAAAGGAAATTCGGTCGATAGTCGACAACGGATTTGCCAGCATCTACTACACCGCCCACCGCCTGGTCAAGAAATCTCTGGACGATGGGTATCTGGTCGGATCCCGCGGATCGGTCGGCTCCTCTTTGGTGGCCACCTTGCTCAACATTACCGAAGTCAATCCCTTGCCCCCGCACTACCGGTGTCCACATTGCCGTTTCACGGAATTTGTCCACGACGATCGCATCGGATCGGGATATGACTTGCCCGCCCGCCCGTGTCCGCAATGCGGGACCGCGCTGGTGGGGGACGGCCAGGACATCCCGTTCGAAACCTTTTTGGGTTTCGAAGGCGACAAGGTTCCAGACATCGACCTCAACTTTTCGGGCGAATATCAGAGCGAGATTCACCGCTATACCGAAGAATTGTTTGGCCGGGGGTACGTGTTTCGGGCCGGCACGATTGCCACCGTCGCCGAAAAAACCGCCTACGGTTTGGTGCGGGCCTGGGCTCGTGAGCATGCCAAGGAGCTGACGCCCGCCGAGGTGGAATGGCTAGCCGCCGGCATTACCGGGGTTAAGCGCACGACCGGCCAACATCCGGGGGGGCTCATGGTGGTGCCGGCCAACGACGACATCCATCGTTTCAGCCCGGTGCAGCATCCCGCTGATGACCGCAACTCGGAGGTCGTCACCACCCACTTTGACTACCACGCCATTGAGGGACGCTTGCTCAAACTGGACTTACTGGGCCACGACGATCCCACGGCCTTAAGAATGCTCGAGGATCTGACGGGAGTCGCCGCCCACTCCATTCCCTTTCAGGATCCGGCAACCATGAGCCTGTTTCGCAAGGTATCCGCGCTGGGCGTAAACGCCGAGGCCATCGGTTCGCCGGTGGGCAGTCTGGGTATTCCGGAGTTTGGCACGCGCTTTGTGCGGGGCATGCTGGTCGATACCCAGCCCGAGACGTTCGCCGAACTGGTCAGGATTTCCGGGTTGTCCCATGGCACCGAGGTGTGGACCAACAACGCCCAGGATCTGATTCGCCAGCGAACCGCGTCGCTGTCCGAGGTGATTGCCACCCGCGACGACATCATGCTCTATCTCATCGCCCGCGGCCTGCCCCCGAAAACAGCGTTTGCCATCTCGGAATCCGTGCGCAAGGGCAAAGGCTTGAAAACGGACCAGGAACAGGCTATGCGCGCGCAGGGCGTGCCCGCTTGGTACGTTGAATCCTGCCGCAAGATCAGCTATCTGTTTCCTAAAGCCCATGCGGTGGCGTATGTCATGATGGGTTGGCGCATTGCCTGGTACAAAGTGCACCATCCGTTGGCGTATTACGCGACCTACTTTTCGGTGAGGGCAGCCGATTTCGACCCGAAAGTGGTGCTGGGAGGTGTCAAACGCATCAGCCAAGCGCTCGCCGAAACCGAGGCCAAAGGCAACGAAGCCTCCCCCAAAGAGCGCAATTTGGTCACGGTGTTAGAAATTGCCCGGGAAATGCTGGCCAGGCGTTTCGGCTTTCAGCCCATCGACCTCGAACGGTCGTTAGCCAGCCAGTTTCTTATCCGGCAGGATGCCCTGTTAATCCCATTTGCGGCCTTGCCCGGGTTGGGAGCGACTGCGGCCCAGAATATCATTGCGGCCCGTGAAGAAGCCCCGTTTTTGTCGGTGGACGATTTACGCCAGCGGGCGCGGTTGTCCAAAAGCGTTATCGACCTGCTGCGCGCGCACGGCGCGCTGGACGGGCTGGGCGAGACCAGTCAACTGGCGTTTTTCTAGCAGCCGCAGGTGGGATGGCACGGACGGTTGTGGCAAACCGGCCAATTGTGTTATGATGGCCTCGTAGATTTCGGCGTACGCGGTCGCGCCCGCGCCCGCAGGCGATAGATCGGTTAGGAACGTGACGCGGAGTGGGGAGACTGAGATCCCACTCTTTTCGCTTGACAAGGGCCATAGACCGTTTAAGGGGGAGATTCGCCGCATGAATGACGACCTGCTCAACGCCCTCAAAGACTTGGAACGGGAAAAGGGGATCGAAAAGGAAGTCCTGTTCGAAGCCATTGAATCCGCGTTGATCTCGGCTTACCGACGCAACTTCGGTTCGGCGCAAAATGTTCGCGTCCGCATCGATCGCGCGACCGGCGTCACTCAGGTGTGGGCTCAAAAAACCGTGGTCAGCGTGGTGGAAGATCATCGGCTGCAAGTGAGTTTGGACGAGGCGGCGGCTATACAGGCCGGCTGCGCCGAGAACGATATCGTAGAATTCGAAGTCACGCCCAAGAATTTCGGCCGGATCGCGGCGCAAACCGCTAAACAGGTGATTGTGCAGCGCATTCGCGAAGCCGAGCGGGGTATGATTTATGACGAGTACGCGGGGCGTGAAGGGGACATCGTTACGGGTCTGGTGCAACGCATGGAACGCGGGCTAATCTATATCGACCTCGGCCGCACCGAAGCGTTAATGCTGCCCAGCGAACAGGTGCCCGGGGAGATGTTGCGCGCCAACGAACGCGTCAAGCTTTATGTGGTTGAGGTCAAAAAGACCACCAAAGGCCCCCAGGTCTACGTCTCGCGAAGCCATTCGGGCCTGATTAAACGCCTGTTTGAACTGGAGGTGCCGGAGATTCATGATGGAGTGGTCGAAATCAAGGGAATCGCCCGGGAAGCCGGTGCCCGCACCAAGATTGCCGTTTGGTCGGAGGATCCCGACGTAGACCCGGTGGGATCGTGCGTCGGCGCTAAAGGCCAGCGGGTGCAGGCGATCGTGGCGGAGTTGCGGGGTGAAAAACTGGATATTATCGCGTGGGATCCCGACCCCGCGGTATTGGTGGCCAACGCTTTGTCGCCGGCTCACGTCACTGAGGTGATCATTGAAGAGGAGCGACGCTCAGCACGGGTGATTGTTCCGGATAATCAGTTGTCGCTGGGCATCGGCAAGGAAGGCCAAAATGCCCGGTTGGCTGCGAAACTAACGGGATGGCGGGTTGATTTGCGGTCGGAGTCCCAGAGTAGCCAAGAAAGGTGGGGCATGTGAAGGTCCGCAAGATTCCTATCCGAACTTGTGTGGGATGCAACACGGCGCGACCCAAAAAGGAATTGGTGCGGGTGGTGCGCCTGGCCGATGGCCATCTCGCCATTGACCGCAAGGGCAAGGTATCAGGACGGGGGGCATATGTGTGTCCCGACGCCGCCTGTATACGCCAAGCCATTGCCTCGCGCCGTCTCGATCGGGCGTTGGAAGTGCAATTGACCGACGACATTCGGAACGAACTGGAGCGAATGGCCCATGGAGAGGGATAGGACATGGCAATGCAGGATTGGATGAACTGGATTGGTCTGGCGCGGCGGGCAGGCAAGCTGGCGCCCGGGGACCAGCAGGTGCGCGAGGCCATGCGCAGCCAGACCGCTCAACTACTGGTCGTAGCTGAGGATTCCGGATTGGCGGCTTACCGCAAGTACCGCCTGTGGGCCCAAGATGTTGGCATTCCGTTGGTGCATCGGGGCAGCAAGGCCGAGTTGGGTCATGCCATGGGAATGGGCCCGCACGCGGTACTTGCGGTGCAAGATTCAAAAATGGCGCAAGCCATCGTCGCCAAGCTTAAAGACATTGCAGGAGGGATAGATTTTGCCCGAGAAGGACAAAGTGAGGGTTTACGAGCTGGCCAAAGAACTGAAACTGGACAGCCGCAGACTGATCGACTTACTCCATCGCCTAAACGTCGATGGGATCAAGAATCACATGAGTACCGTGGAACCCGACGCGGTGCAAACCGTTCGCAACATCATGGAGGGCAAACTGCCGGCAGTCGGAGCCAAGACCGGTCCGCTTCCCGGGCGACCGGCCGGTCGCCCGGCCGAACCGGCGAGGCAGCCGCAAGCCCCGGTTCGCCCCCCATACCCAACGCCCCGTCCGGCCCCGCGCGAGGAAACGGCCGCTCCCGGTTCCGCACCGGTCCCGCGCAGTCGGCCGGTTCCGGCAGGAAGCGGCGATAGTCGACGGCCGGCACCGCGCCCGCCTGCGGCCGGAACCCCCGCCGCCAAGCCGACGGGTGCGCCGGCGCGTTCGCCGGGGTCGCGTCCCGCGACACCCCGTCCGGATGCGCGTCCCCCCGTCGCCAATCGACAGGGAAATTATCCGCAGTCTCCCCGCCCTGCCGGCAGCCGTCCGCCCGCGTCCGGGCCTTCCAGCCGTTTCGGTGCCGGGGCCAGCCGCCCCGCCGGTGGCGCGGGTGCACCCAACCGGGCGACCGGAACCGGTCCCGCGCCGCGCCCATACGGCGGCACCGCGCCCAACCGGCCGCAGGGATCGCGTCCCCCCGGCCGTTCCGGCCCTGGCGCGGGGAATGCGCCAGCTCGGCCAAATCGGCCGCTTAACGTCCCGCCCCCGGCTAGTGCCACGACGCGGCCGGGCAAGGACGCCAACCGCAGAGCTAGCCCCAAAGAGCGGCGATCCCCCAACGACTATTCATCCGCGCGCACCCGGAATTGGGATGAAGAACGATTCGGGACCAAACGCAAACAAAAGCACAACCGTGCCAAAGAGCGCCAAGAATCCAGTATACCGCCCGTACAGCGCAAGATTGTGCTGACCGGGGCCATCATGGTCAAAGACTTGGCCGACCAATTGGGGGCCAAAGCCACCGACTTGATCAAGCGACTGATTAACCTCGGGGTGATGGTCGCAGTCAATCAAGAGATTGACAAAGACACCGCGGCGATTATCGCGTCGGAAATGGGCGCCGCGGTCGAGGAGCGCGCTTCGTTGCTCGAACAGGAAGCGACCATTTTGCAAGGGGAGAGTGATGTCGCCGAATCGCTGCAGCCCCGTCCGCCGGTCGTTACCGTGATGGGTCATGTAGACCACGGCAAGACGTCCCTGTTGGACCGGATTCGGTCGTCACGGGTTACGCAATCGGAGGCGGGCGGGATCACGCAGCACATCGGAGCTTCGGTGGTGGATTGGCAAGACCGCGCGGTCGTGTTTCTCGACACCCCTGGCCATGAGGCGTTTACGGCCATGCGCGCACGGGGGGCCCAAGTTACCGACATCGCCGTGCTGGTGGTGGCCGCCAACGACGGGGTTATGCCCCAAACGGTGGAAGCCATCAACCATGCCAAGGCCGCTGCCGTGCCGATTGTGGTCGCCATCAACAAAATCGACCTGCCCGACGCCAACCCCGACCGGGTGCGCACGGAACTGACCGAACACGGTCTGGTTTCCGATGCCTGGGGGGGCGACACCATGATGGTCGCCGTCTCTGCGCGGACCGGCCAAGGCCTCTCGGATCTGTTGGATGCCATTTTGTTTCAAGCGGACGTGCTGGAGTTAAAAGCCAACCCCGAGCGGATGGCGCAGGGAACCATTATCGAAGCCAAACTCGACAAAGGGCGCGGACCGGTGGCAACCGTGCTGGTCAAGCGCGGCACGTTGCACGTCGGCGACATTTTTGTTTCGGGCGCGGTATACGGCCGCGTCCGCGCTCTACTGAACGACCGCGGACAACGGGTCAAGGCGGTGGGCCCCTCGATGCCGGTCGAAGTCTTGGGCTTTAACCAGGTTCCCGACGCGGGTGACGATTTCGTGATTTTGGAAGACGAAAAACAGGCCAAGTCCATTGCCGACGCACGCACCACGCGCTCTCGCCAGTCCAACGAGCCGGGACAGCGCGGGGTCTCCTTGGACGAATTCCTGCAGCGTCTGAAAGACGAAGAAATTCGCGATTTGAACCTGGTGGTCAAGGCGGACGTCCACGGTTCGGCGGAAGCTTTGGGTCAGTCGGTGACCAAACTATCCAACGCGGAGGCTCGCGTGCGCGTCCTGCATACGGGGGTCGGATCGGTCACCGAATCCGATGTGATGCTGGCCCAGGCCTCCGGTGCGATTATCATCGGATTCGGGGTCGGGGTGGAATCCAAAGCTCGGCAACTTGCCGAGCGTGAACATGTGGATGTGCGCCAGTACCGCATCATTTATGAAGTGCTGGACGATATCCAACAGGCCTTGACCGGGATGCTGGCACCGAAATACCAAGAACTGGTACTAGGCCGGGCCGAGGTCCGGGAGATCTTCCGGGTTCCCAAGGTGGGAGCTGTCGGCGGGTGCTACGTAACCGAAGGAAAGGTCTTGCGTTCCGGCCAGGTGCGTGTGTTGCGCAACGGAGCGGTGGTGCACCAAGGAACGATAGCGTCGCTCCGGCGTTTTAAGGACGACGTTCGCGAAGTGGCGACCGGATTCGAGTGTGGCATCGGATTGGAGAAATTTAACGACATCAAGGTCGGCGATATTCTCGAAATCTACGCGCAAGAAGAGGTCAAAGCTAGTTAACGGGAGGTAGCGATGAACCAGGCACGCGCTGATCGGGTGGGGCAGGCTCTGCAACGGGAGCTCGGTGCTATGCTGCTGACGGAGATTAAGGACCCGCGGGTCGGTTTCGTCAGCGTGACGCGGGTGGACGTCGCGCGCGATCTCAGCCTGGCACGAATCTATGTCAGTGTCATGGGCGGTCCTCTGGCCATGAAGGAAAGCTTGGCCGGGCTGCGCAGCGCCTCGCCCTTTTTGCGGGGGGAGGCGGGCCGTCGTCTGGGTCTTCGCCATGCGCCCCAACTGGATTTTCGAGCGGACACGTCGATTGACGATACGTTGCGCCTCTACGAAGTCATGAAGAAGTTGCCCGAGGTGCGCGATGACTGATCGGGAGCAGGCGTCACAGCTCCTGTTGGCGGCGTCGCGGATTTTGATTGCGATGCACGCGCAACCCGACGGCGATACCACCGGGTCGGCGCTCAGCCTGATGCACGCCTTGAGCGCCCGGGGCAAGGAGGTCGCGGTAGTCTGTCGCGACCCGGTTCCCGCCCGCTACCGGTTTTTGCCGGGAGCCGCCGCCATCACCGACTGGACGGCGGTCCGCGCCGGAAGTTTTGATGTGGCGGTGGCCGTAGACTGCGGTGCCGAAACACGAATCGGTGCGGTCGAGGAATATTTTGGAGCGGCGCCGATCACGCTCAATATCGACCACCATGTGTCCAACAACCGGTACGCCACCGTCAACTGGGTCGAAGGCCAGGCGGCCGCCACGGGCGAAATGCTGGCAGGCCTGTTGCAGGATTGGGGCGCAAGCATTGCCCAGGACGAGGCCGTCTGCCTGTACACTGCCATCAGCACCGACACCCTGTCCTTTCAGCAGGTGAACACCAGCGTGCAAACCCTGGCCACGGTAGCGGCGCTGGCGGCTAGCGGCTTTGATTTAGCCCGGGTCAACGAGGCCCTTTGGGAGAGTGAAACGGCTTCGGAGGCGCAGTTGCTGGGATGGGCCCTGTTGCATGCGCAATTGTCCGGTGATGGTCGCATCGCTTGGCTGGAAGTGCCGCGCGCTTTGCTCCATCAATTGCGGGCCCGCGATGAGGACGCCGATGGCCTGGTCCACCATCTTCGTGCCATCGATTCCGTCATGGTGGCAATTGTGACCCGCGAATTACCGGATGGCAAGACCATCAAGATCAGCTGGCGGGGAAAGAGTCACGTGGATGTCACCGGGTTTGCCCGTCAGTTCGGGGGCGGGGGCCATCGCTATTCGGCCGCGGCGCAGGTGGCGGGAACGCTGGCCGAGGTCACTCGGCGAGCGGTGATCGCCGTGGGAGTGCCGGATTTTGCTTAACGGATTCATCAACCTGCGAAAACCTTCAGGCATGACCAGCCACGCGGTGGTTGCCGCGGTCCGTAGGCTAGCCGGGCAACAATCTGTGGGCCATGCCGGAACGCTGGATCCCGATGCCGCCGGGGTGTTGCCGGTGGCGCTGGGAACTTACACCCGCTTGCTGGATTACGCCCGCCTGACCCCCAAAATTTATCAGGCCGACCTCATTTTCGGCGTGGCCACGGCCACCGGCGACGCGAGCGGGTCCCCGGTCGGACACTCCGGCCCGCCCTGGCCCAGCCTGGCGGATGTTGAGGCGGCGGCGGGATGGATGGTGGGCGATGTCTGGCAAATTCCGCCCGCGGTGTCGGCGTTGAAGCGGGGTGGCGAACGCCATTACCGGGCGGTGCAAAAAGGCCGGACAGTGTGGCCCACCGCCCGCCGTGTGCAGGTGCAGCGGCTTACCGTTTTGGCTGGCCAGCAACAACAATGGCGCATTGAAGCCACTGTCGGCCCCGGCACCTACCTTCGCGCGATTGCCCGCGACTGGGGATGGGTGCTGGGCCATGGCGCCCATCTGGACCATTTGGTCAGGACACAAGTCGGAGGGTTTGCCATCACACAATCCCACGATCTGGCGGAACTGGCGCATGCCGCCGCGCAAGGACGTTGGTCCACGCTGCTTGAGGATTGGACCAGGCACCTTGACATCCCTATAATTGAGGTGCAGCTGCATCAGGTTAAAGCCATCCAACACGGACGTTCCGATGCCTGGCCTGATCCGGGGGAGGGTGTGATCGGACCGATTGGCCTGACTTTTGCGGGTCAATTGCTAGCTGTCATCGACGGGCCGCCCTGGCGTTATCGCAAGGTGTTAGCATGGGACCGGTAGGCGCTGGGGGAGGTGAGCTATGCAGCGCGTAAGCCCGCAGCATCAACCTAAAGGACGCACGGTGGTGACCATTGGCAGTTTTGACGGGGTGCATCGCGGTCACCAGGCGCTGTTGCAGGCGGCGCGCGGGCTGGCGCGCGAGTTGAGCGCGGCCATGGTTTGCATAACGTTCGACCCGCACCCCCTAGCCGTGCTGAAAGGACCGATAGACGGCCATCTGTTGACGGCAACGGACGCCAAGCTGGATTATTTGAGCGAATATGGCGCCGAATGGGTTCAGGTCCTGCCCTTTACCGCGGAGACCGCGCGAGTGAGCCCGCTGGCCTTTCTGGAGAGGAATGTCGGCGGGATGTTGAATGCGGCAGGCGTGGTGGTCGGGTACAATTTTACCTTTGGAGCGGCGGGCGCCGGAACCCCCGATACCATCCGCCAATGGGCGGCTGCCGGGAACCGGCAGGTGCGCGTGGTGCCGCCGGTGCGCCTCGCCGATGGCACGGCGGTGTCAAGTTCCCTCATCCGGGGCATGATTCGCCACGCCCGGATGGAGGACGCCAGAGCCGCCTTGGGGCATCCCTACGCCGTGCAGGGCAAGAGCGTGGCCGGCGACGGGCGGGGACGCCAATTGGGATACCCCACGGCCAATGTGATCCCTGCCACTGAGCAATGCATGCCCCCCTACGGGGTCTATGGCGGCGTCCTGGCCCTCGCTGCCGGCCATTGCCCGGCTGTCGCCAATTGGGGGGTGCGGCCGACTTTCGACGGTGAGCGGCCCGTACTCGAGGTGCATGCGCTCAATCTCCCTGCCGACACGGATCTTCGCGGGACGCCCATCCGGTTCGAATTTCATTGGCACATCCGCGCCGAACGGCGATTTGCGTCCGTTGAGCAGCTGGTTCAGCAAATTACGGCCGACGTCGACACCGTCCGCCGCCGTTTTGCCAGTCATCCCTCTGCACCGTGAGTAATCCCCGGAGTCTTGGGGGCGATGGCAGCCCGTCTTTACGCAGCCCTGCCAGGCTGAGGTGCCCCCGCCGAGCTTGTGCCGCGACCTCGGGCGCCAGGGATCCTCCACGGGTTCTTTTCTGGCCCGCGATCATTCTGTCGGCGGCGACCTCGTCACTTGGGGAGATCCCGCACGAGCTGGCACCACGCCGTCTGACCGCAAAAAAGCACGGCGGAGGCAGCGTCGTCAAGCCGCCCGTCGGCGGCAAGCGACGGCCCCAGTGTCCGCGGGCGAAACGCCGCGCTGGCCGGGAGCAAAGACGAGACCCTGTGCCGGTTCTGTTCACGCCTCGAACGGGGCGCAAACGGACGGTTTCGCAAAGAGAATCGGGCGACCTTTGGCAAGCCCGCTTGGCGGGCAGGGTGCGATCCCGGCTGGAACCTTGGCCCGCAGCGGCGATGGCCGGTCCCACCCCCATGCCTGGCCGCGCCATGGTTCCAACCCCGATGACGCCTGCCTCGCGACCCTCGGGGTTGATGGGTCGTCGCCGTGCCGGGTGCGCAGAAACGAAGGAAAGCTTTTGGCGCTGTTCTAGGGAGCGCACCGTGACTGGCGTTGAGGATGCCCGCCAAGAAACTTTACCCCAGCCTTCAACGAAGACATGCGGGATTGAAGGAAGCGGCCGTCGCCCTGGACGGAATCTGACCCCAGGGATGTCGATGAGAAGAAAACGGCAAAATGACGCCAAAAACGGGCCTGCTCCGGTAAAATTGAGGTATCAACCCAATCAATTTCATAGGAGCGTGCCCGTCATGGCTATTATACCACAACCAAAGTTGTTTTCCGGGGAGGATCTGCAACCGTTAGGCGACTTGGAGCGCTTGCAGTTGGTGCTCGAAACCATTCCCGATGAATCGTTGATGCGCATCTTAGAGCACGACCGCGGACGCGGTCGGAACGATTATCCCATTCGGGCGATGTGGAACTCCGTGCTGGCGGGGATCGTTTTTCAACATCCCACGATCGAAAGCCTGCGGCGGGAACTCAACCGCAACGGGCAATTGCGTGAAATGGTGGGGCTGGGCAGTGTGGCTCCGTCGGCCTGGGCGTATACGCGATTTTTGCACCGCATTCTAGAACACCTTGAGGATCTTGACACGATGATTCACCACGTCATCGATGACCTCCAGCAGGTCTTGCCCGACTTTGGCGAACGGACGGCGATCTATAGTGAGGCGATCGAGTCCTTTGCTAAGCGGCGATCCGACGACACGACGCCCGATGGGCGTCGTGATACGGATGCGGATTGGGGTAAGAAGACCTACCGAGGAGTCGATGCCCAGGGCAAGGCGTGGGAGAAGGTCACGGCCTGGTTTGGCTATAAGATTCATCTCCTGGTCGAT
The DNA here is from genome assembly GCA_021797825.1 of Bacillota bacterium. Taxonomy (GTDB): domain Bacteria; phylum Bacillota; class Sulfobacillia; order Sulfobacillales; family Sulfobacillaceae; genus JAJZZA01. Next base: position 105,105 of record JAJZZA010000002.1, read on the forward strand.
GCGACCTACGAGTTGCCGGTCGCTTGGACTGGCACCAAAGCCTCGACGGCCGACATCACCGAAGCCCCCAAGTTGTTAGCGCAGCTCCAGGCGCAGCATCCCCTCGCGCTGCAAGCAGCGCGGGTTTTGATGGGGGACCGGGGGTATGACGATACCCAATTAGTCCGGAGCTTATGGGACGATTACGGAATTAAGCCCGTCATCGATATTCGGAACATGGGGAAGGATGGCGATCCGACCCGGATGCTCCCGGGACACGACCCCGTCACCGACAAGTATCGGGGGGACGTCTTTTGCCACCATCCCGAGACAGGCGCAGGGCATCGGATGGCCAACGGGGGCTTTGCAGCTGACCGAGACACCCTGAAAAAACGGTGGCCCGCGAAGTTTGCGGGCATTACCTGTGATGCTCAAGACACCTGTCCGGTCGCCCAAGGCATCCGAATTTCCTTGGAGACCGATCGGCGGGTCTTTACTCCCATGGATCGCAGCAGTTATGCATGGGAGCGCGAATACGCCCAGCGCACGGCCGTGGAGCGAGTCAATAGTCGGTTAGATGTCTCGTTTGGATTCGAATTACATACGATTCGCGGGCTGGCTAAGATGCGCGCCCGCTGCGGATTGGCGCTACTCGTGATGCTGAGCATGGCGCTCGGGCGCATCCGGCAAAACCATCCCGAACTGCTCCGCAGTTTAGTCCGCAGCGCTTAAGCGCTGCCCAAGACGGCCCTCCAATGCCATCGAATTTCCGTGACACTCGCGGATCCCGCCGAGTGTGTTGCGCGGTTCCTGCCATCCTGAGCGGCAATTGTTACCAGTCCGGATGGCGGGTTTTATAGCCGGTCACCCTTCGTCCGTCGGTTCCACTCGGCGCAAGATCGCTCTGCAAGCTCTGTTCAAAATGCCACAGCGCAAAAAGCTC
>JAJZZA010000031.1 GCA_021797825.1 Bacillota bacterium
CCGGTAGCCGGCAAGGGATCGGCGGGTTCGACGGTCACCCGCAAGCCTAACTTCTCCAGGCGGCGCACCGTCCGCTGCACGATCTGGTTCCGGTCCCGGGCGTCATGGTACGTCGGCCCCAAATCCTGATCGGGCTGGCCGTCGGTGAGGACGTGGACGACAATCACCAACAAGCGATGGGCTAAGGCCACGATGGCCTTCTTCAGGGGCATGCGGCGGACCCAGCGGCGATACAGCGCCCCCAGGAAGGTGGTCTGGGTGTGGCTAGCGGCCCACGCGGCCAGGATCAAGGCTTGGCGCAGAGATCGATTGCCCCGCCGGGTGCCCGCCCGCTGGCGGTTCCCGGCACTTTCATGCTGGCCGGGGGCCCACCCCGCCCAGGCGGCCGCGTGGTCGGCAGCGGGAAAGCGGGTCATGTCGGTCCCGAGTTCGGCCACGATGACCTCCGCGGTCCGCCGGCTAATGCCCGGAATCGTGCCAAGGAGGTGAATCGTGGCCACCTGAGGGTCCACGCGGCGCACAATCTCCGCGTCGAGCGATGCGATCCGCATGGTCAGCTCATCAATGTGCCCCAACCGTGGCCCGCGCAGAAATCGCTGATGGTCACCCATCAGGCCTTGCCAGGCCGGCACCAGGGCGTCATATTTCGCCCGGAGGCGGCCGACCGCGAGGTCGGCGAGGATGGCCGGGTCGGTTTCGCCCGCGACCCAGCGATCCAACATCGCGCGCCCGGACACCCCGAGCACGTCGGTCGCGACCGACGCCAGTTTGCTGTTGGCGCCTTCCAGCACCTTTTGCACCCGCTGGATGTCTCGGGCGCGCTCGGCGAGCCACTGGGTCCGCTGGCGCGGGAGTTCCCGGAGTTCCCGTTGGGGCTGGTCCGGGATGAAGCTGGGCGTCAACACCCCATGCCGCAGCAGGTCGGTAATCCAGGTGGCGTGCTTCACATCGGTCTTGCGGCCCGGCACATTCTTCATGTGCGCCGGGTTCACCACCCAGGTGGTGAAACGGGCTTCCACGAGGTTATAGACGGGCTTCCAGTAGGAACCCGTCGCTTCCATGGCCACGTGGGTCACGTGCTCGGCTTGCAGGTCCAAGAGCTCCGGCGTGGTCGTGCCAAAGGTCCGGGGAGTAAACGTGGCGTGGCCCCGTCGGTCCGTGTGACACACACAGGCGACCACGGTACGCTGATGGACGTCGAGCCCCGCGCAATGGGGGTATAACACTCCCATTAGGAACAGGGCCTTTCTGCACCCAGGCTCGGCGGCGCAAGCCGCCGGGTCCCAGCGGGCTCGGGGGACGGGCCGGATCGCGAATCTGCCCCACGTGCTCACCCGAAGGCGGCGACCATCTCAGGTCCCCGAGGCACCCACCACAAACTCGTGTTCGCATGCGTAATAGTAATGGCAGAGAGAATTCCGTGGGGGGACAGGATGCTACTCCTAGCTTACGCCACGGTGAACGGGCAGAAAAGGCCCATTTTCATGCGCGCAGGTTGCCGGGCGTAGCGCGGCATGGGGAACTCGTGTGAAATGGTCTCGTTTGACTCTATCAGCAGCGATGGCCTCACGGATTTGTCTGCCCCCAGTGTCAGGGAACGAAATGCTGGACGGTGCACCGGTCCAGACGGACCGGCACGTTGTAGGAATGCAGTGCCTGTGGGGAGCAAGATTCGGTCACGGCCGGAACGATTTTTCATCGCACCAAAGTCCCCTTGCGGGTGTGGTTTCTCGCCATTTTCCTCATCGCGGTCGATAAAGGCGGCAAATCGGCGCTGGCGCTGAGCCGCGAGTTGGGGCTGCGCTATGCCACCGCCTGGTTATTGCATCATAAGATTCAGTGGGCGATGACCGATCGCAATGCCCAATACCAGTTGGGCGGATTGGTGGAGCTCGACGACGCCTATTTTGGCGGCGTCAGCCATGGGGCGGGCAAACGGGGCCGCGGGACGGACCAAGATCCCGTGGTGGTCGGGGTCAGTTTGAACGCCCAAGGCCATCCCCAGTATGCCTTTTTGGAAGCCGTGGAATCATTAAAGAAGGAGACGGTGTTGGACGTCCTCCAACGCCGAGTCGAGCAGTACGGGGAGTGGTTGAGCGATGGCGGCGACATCTATGCGGCCGGCGCGAAAGCGCATCACGCGGATCACCGGGTGACCTTGAGCCGGGATCCAGAGGCTCCGACCGTGTTCCACTGGGTGAATATAGTCATCGGCAATGCGAAGACGTTTATCGATGGCACCTACCACGGGCGCGGCCGCGCCCGGCGGCAGCTCTATTTAGAAGAATTCACCTACCGCTTTAATCGTCGGCATTGGGGAACGCGGATTGCGGAGCGCCTGCTGGTGGCTTGCCTGAGCAGTCGGCCGCACCCGGACGCGAGCTGACGCAGGCCACCGCGCCCGATGGGTGACACTCCCCAGGATATATCCCGTCTTCCCGCCGAGCCCCGTCGGGGGGCGGGTGAGTGACGTCTGCGCAACCTATCGAACAGACCAGGGGGTTTCGCCGTGCCACGAGTGACATATTGCTGCGAAAACATCCCCGCAATTTGTGCCCGTTTCCGACCCGAGATATAGGTGGGCAATTCTACCGAACACTTATGTTTCGTAAGTACAGTGGAGGTTGCGCCCTGTAATAGGCTAAGCATCCAGCGCCTTGCCACCTTGCGGTGACCGGTTTCCGGATGCTCGCCCCCGAACCGTACGTACACCTCGCAATGGATACGGCTCTCCATTCACTCATGCTCCACCGAGAGCTGTTGAGGGCGTCGGTAGAGGATCCACGACCCTGGGAGGCTCTTGTGATGCCTCACGCACCGTGCCTTTCGGACCGTGGAGAGGAAACTGCTCGCCTTCGCCAGGTGACGGGCTTTCCCCGTCGCGGACGACTACGAGAGCTCCGTAACCCGGCCGGATGTTCAGAGCCCGAGCTCCTCGCCGGGTGTCACCCGGCGCTCCGGTTTAGGTCATCCCTGTTAAGGTTCGTCTGCACCAGCGCGGACGGTTGTCGGATACGACGTGGGCCATTTTCCGCTGAGGGCGGCTGGGCGGACGTGGGTTATGAGGGTGGTCGCCGTCAGGTTGTCAACGCCACCCCCCGTCCAGACGGCGTTTGTAACCAGCTGCCGCCGTAGCCGACAATAAAGCCTCGCGGGCGGTCGTTCAGGCCGATCAGCCTTTATCCTCATACCGTTCGTTTCCTCTCGACACGCAGTCGCCGCCGGATGGTTGGCTGACTAGTGCTTTTCCCGGCATGCTGAGCGGACCCGGACGGTATAGCGTTCGGGCGAGACAGCCAGACTAGGCGGGAGCGAGGGGGGGGGGAGCCATGGCGAAACTGCGGGCGGTGGTATTAGGAGCCCGGTTCGGTGGCTTGGCGACGGTATCTTGGCTGCGGCGCCTTAAGTTTGCGGCCGAGCTCGAGGTGATCGTGGTCGATCGCTGGCAGGAAACGGTCTATCGGCCGGCACTGGTTCAGGCTATGGCGCTTGGACCCGCTTTCCGGGTTTCCTCAATGAATATGCCGCTCGCTCGGTTTTGGCGGCAGCATCGGGTAGAGGCGGTGCAGGACACCATCGTCGGGGTCGATCCCGAGCGCCGGGAAGTGTTCACGGCGTCGTCGCCGCCCATTTCCTATGATGTGCTGTTCGTTGCCACCGGCAGCGAACCCGCCTGGGATGGCATTTTAGGCCTGGGCCCCCACCGGGGCGGGGTGTGTGAAGGATATCAAGCCCGCCACGCGGCGCGGTTGAATGAAAGCTGGCAGGGTGGCCACTTCGTGTTTGCGACCGGCCCGATCTTGGGATCGCCCAACTGGGATCCGCCCGTCGCGGTCGGGTGCGAGCCTCCGCTTTGGGAGAGCGCCTTGTTGTTTGAACACCGGCTCCGCCAAACCGGCCACCGGCAGGCTTCCAACCTGACGGTCCTGACACCGGGATCGGAGGTGGCGGAAGCCGCCGGTCCCCAAACCCGGCAGCGGTTAAAGCGGCTGCTCGTCAGCCGGGGGATCCGAATCCTCACCGGGGTTCGCTTTCAGGAGGTGACCGATCGCGAGATCGTGTTAGCCGACCAACGCATACCCTACGACCGCGCGTTGTGGATCCCTCCCTGCCAAGGATCGTCCTGGGCTCAGTCGAGCGGGATTTCAGACCGCCAAGGCTGGATTCCCACCGACCATTACCTCAACCATCCGGAATTTCCCGCCATTTACGCGGTGGGCGACGTCATTAGCCATTCCTGGCCAAAAAATGGGCATGCCGCCATGGTTCAAGCGCGGGTCGCGGTACACCATTGGCAGGCCAAAATACGGGGCGGGCGCACTCCCGCACCCTATCGGCCCGAACTGTTGTGGATTCTCGATCTCGGCGGAGGCCAAGGATTGTTTTCGTTGGGCGACACATTTTACGGCGGACATCGCGAAGTGTTGGTGCCCGGCCGTTCGCCCTATTGGGCCAAGCACCTATTCCAGGCGGCCTACATCGCCACCCGCGGGGCGCTCCCGATCATGCCTTGACCGCCGACCAGAGCATCACCACGTCGGTGGCGCGGGTATGCCGGGTGTGATGGATGAATCCGGCCGCGTTCAGCCAGGCGGGCAACTGTTGACCCCGATGCCACTGGCGGTGGCTGGCGGACAGCCGGCGGTAGGGTGCCAACTCGGGGTCGCCGGGCCAATCCCGGGTTAACATCCGGTCCCCCTGCCAAGGCAACCAGCCGTGAAAGTAGGGCCGGAACCCCCATTGCCGCCACCCGCTTGGGGTGTGGGTTTCCAACACCACCAGCTGTCCCCCGGAATGCAACACCGATGCGGCCGCAAGCAGCGCCTCTTTGGGCCGGGTCAAATCGCGAAGCACGAATGACATCACCGCGGCGTCATAGCGCTCGCGGTGGGAAGGCGCCCAGGCTTCTAGCGTGCTGGGAAACCGTTCGACCCGGGCGGGGACCTGCTTTAGCATGGCCAGGGATGGATCCACCGCGCTCAAGCGGCAATCGGGCAGGGTCGCGATCAGTTCCCGCAGCAGCGCGCCGGGGCCGCTCCCGATATCCACCAGCGTCCGGGGATTTTGCTGACAAAGCACCGCAGCCACATGCCGCATCCATTGGGGATAGTGTCCCCAGGAAACCCGGCGGGTTTGCGCCAAGTAACGGTCGGCCATCCAATCGAAGGTGTCGGCTAAACTGGCCGGTGGATAGGGCGCTGGGTCGGCGATGTGGTCCATGGTTGCCTTATCCTCCCCGCAATGTCAGATGACGGTCAATCTCCGTCAAAATGCGATTCGCTCGCCCATAGTCTTTGACCAGGCCATCGACCTTATGCGCCACGTCCGACCAATCCGGCGCGATGGCGTCATAGGCCAAATTGAGCGCTTCGGCGGCGATCGCGGTGCGGGCCAACAGGTGGTCGGGGTTTAACTGCTGCAGCGTCGCTAACCCGAGGGCGCGGGCAATGGTGGCCAGCTCCTGGCGGGTCGCGGCGAACCAGGCGGTGGCGTGTTCGCTGGCGCGATCGAGGTCCAGTTCCGGCGCCGGCTGGCGGGGACCATGGGCAAACAGCAATTGGGTGGGCGGCGAGGCCGGCAAGTGCCGGGCCACCTGCTCATGCCCCAAGGCAAACAACAAGGCTGATCCCACCGCGACCGCGTCGGCGCCCAAGGCCAGCAATTTGGCGATGTCGGCGGCGCCTTCGACACCGCCCGAGGCAATCAGACTGACCATCTGCCGTTGTCCCTGGCGGAGCAGGACCCGATGCGCACGATGCACCGCCAGCGCCGTCGAAATCCCAAAGTGATCGGAAATCACCGCCGGACTGCCCGCACTGCCGGCCGCCGCCCCGTCTAACGTGATCACATCCACCCCCCAGCTCAACAACGCGTTGAGGTCTTCTTCCAAGTGGTGGCTGGCGGGCAGTTTCACGCCGATGGCCAGCTCCGGGCGGAGCGCGCGCAGATGTTGGATGAATCGCGCGGGATGGCCGGCGGGGGCGGCGTGCATGACCAAAGGACCGGCGAGGGCGGCTTGCGCCCGCTCCGGCATCTCAGCGCGATTTTTAATTAAGCCAATGCCGGCCTCGGAGGCTTGGCCCCACTGAATTTCCACCATGTCAGCAAGATCGATGACGGCCTGCTGATGGGCCCAAGCGGCCCGACTGAGCTGAAGGATCCAGCGTTCCGCAAATCCGCGTTCTTCGGGCAGGTAGGGGCCTTCCCCGCTGACGACGGCGCTGCCGGCTAGACTGGCGGCTTGCGCCAGCGCGATTTTGGCCCGATCGGCCAGTCCCACGCCGTACCCCATGGGGGCAATCACCACCGGCAGGGCCAACTCCAACGGCCGCCCCGCGCGGGGACCTAAGCGGACCGCCTGGGCAACGGGGACATCTCCGTTTAAGGGCGTTCGACCCAAGGTGGCGGGGTCGAATCCGATGTGCTCGAGCCAAGCCACTTTGGGGACCGAGCCTAACGGATGCTCGGCCGCCTGGCCCTGCTCCGCCCGTTGCATGGTCAAAGCCAAATCGTGCAGCGAATGGCTCTTTAAGCTGAACAAAAATTCCCAAAGGGTGGCGTTCGGGTTCTTGCCGAGGCCAACTTCGGCCCTGCGCGCGACCCCGCGCAGGATCAGATAACCCGCCAGCAAGGCGACCAGGGCGGTAAGAATAGCCGTGGCCAGGGCGACGGCTAAGACTCCGAACATGATGCGGCGCCCCCTTTCCGGTGACTGCGGATGATGGCCCGCCCTAACGATAACGGCACAATCAGGGCGGTCCAGGCCAGGTCGAGCGGATTGAACAGGCGGAACAAAATCCAGCGGGCATCAACATCTGAGGGAACCAGGTTGGCCAAGAACCAGACGGCCCCCGCGACCAGCGCGGTTATCCACCACCGGTGGCGGGCCGACGCCGTCGCCAGGGACTCGAGATTCCAACCCAGCGCAAAAAAGTGCACGGCCAGATACAACACCATGGCGGTCGTCCAGGTGATGATGACAAAAATGCCGACCCCTTTTAGGAAAAACGTCCGTACCGTCACCAGTGAAAACACGTAGATGATGGGCCACTGCAAACGCGCGACCGCCGGTGGACCCAACGTGCCGAGCGTAATCGCATACAGCATCAGTAGCATGCTGCCCTGCAGGCCGATCGCGCCCACGCCGACCCAGATCGCCCCGCCGGGTTTTTTCCAGCGCACGTGGGGCACCAGACTGGCGGTGGTCGCCCCGTTGGCATAGAGGAACCAGGTGGCCAGGCTGGCCCGCGCCCACTGGGGCACGACGAGCGTGGTGGAGGGGATGAGGGCACGGGCAAAGCGGAGGTTGGTCAAACTTAAGGACATGAGGAATAGGGCGGAGAGCAGGACTAAAGGGAACCAAAATTGGACGATGCGCGCGACGGTGTTAAGCGGGCGCACGGCAATCCAGACCCCAGCCAGCACGATGATGGCCATCGTGACTACCCGCGGGGTCATCGGGTAAAAAAACGTGCGCATCATATCGCCAAATAGCGAAAGCATGGTCGCATCCAGGCCAACAATAGTGAGGGCTCCGATGGGGAACAGGATCCATAGACCCCATTTGCCCCACGTGTCTTGAAGCGCCCCGGTGTACGGCCGGTGTTGTGTGCGGGCGGTCCAGGCGATCTGCATACTGGTCACCGCCATGGCGACCGCGGTCGTCGTGAAGAGGGCATAGACCCCGTTGGATCCCGCCGTCAATACCACCATCTGCGGCCACAGATAGACGCCGCCGGCCACCACGGAGACGCTTAGCATCAAGAAAAACTGTCCTCCCGAAATTGGCTCGACGGGCCCTGTCATTCGCTCACCCCGGAACCCTTCACCCAAACCCGCACCGCCACCTGGGCGGCAATGGGATAGTTAAGCCAGTCCGCCGATATGGGCCAGGCCTGGGGGCTGGGGTGCATGAATAATATGGTGCGTCCATAACCAAAGGGATCGGTATGGGTGCGGTTGGCCTCGGCAATGGCCGCCAGGCACTTGCCCAGCACCACCCGCGCGGCCGCCTGTTCGGTGGTTCGCACGGTCCGCGGCGTCAACGGCTGCGACCGCGGCCATTGCCCCAAGGTTGCGCTCACCTCGATGCGGGCGCGGACATTAATGGCGTGCCGGCCTAAGGTCACGCGGGTTTTTACCGGGGTTTCCCGCACATGGGTCAACGTGACCCGGCCGCCGGGCTCGGCGAGGGACAGGGTTTCCTTGCCCACCTTGCCGGTCAGATAGGCGTATCCCTCGGTTTGGCGGCGAGAGAAGAGGATGGGGGGTCCGGCGGTACCCAACACGCCGATTTGGGCGACTTCGGCAGGCGATTCCATGTAGGGCACGATTGGTGAAATGCCGGGGGTCACCAAGTCGTCCCAAGTCTGCCACACCGTCCGGGCAAAATACTCAGGCTGGCAGACTTGACAATCAAAGTAACTGGTCAGGTAGACGGACGGAATCACCTCCTGCGGGGTCACCGCGACCTTCTGCGCGAGCGGGGGGCGAGCCAGCAGCATGTAGGCGGTTTTGGGCACGGTGCCCTCGCGGTTGTAGGCATCGAGCAGGCTGGCCAGGGTGGGCACGGGGATGCGGGACGACCACACGATGACCTGCAGCTGGCCCAGATAAAGGTCTCGGGCGAGTCGCTGTTGAACCTTTGCATAGGCTTGGGCCAGCGAATCGGCGGTCACCGCCACCTGGTAAAACTGGTCTTTGGGTTTAATCTGGGTCAGGCTGCTCACGGTGACCGTCGGATTGGGAAAATAAAACCGCCAACGCCATTCGCCCGCGCGGGCACTGGCCGCGATGGTAATCAACAGGGCCGAGGCGCGGCTGGTAAAGGTCAGTTGGTCCCAGCAACCGCTTAACCCGCACGCCAGCAACAGACTGCACAGTCCCACCCGCACCCGCGCGGCGCTATTCATTCCGGTTTCCCTGGTGGCGTCGCAAGTGAGGGCGGCGTTGCCCGGGTGCCGGCGTCCGCCAAACCGGGCGCTGCGACCGGGTGCCGCGCCAACGCGTCTGGAACATGGTCCAGGGCGCCCGGATCAGGGCGTCCGTGCTCCAATCCCCAAGCCGCAGGGGAGCCCAAGGAGCAAAATAGGGCGTACCAAAGGTCTGCATATCGATCAACACGGCAATGACCATGATGGTGGCCACGGCGATCCCGAACACCCCCCAAATCGCGGCGGACATGAGGAAGATAAATCCCACCACCCGCCAGGTTCCGGTCAATTCGTAGACCGGGGTGGAAAAAATGCTTAGCGCAGTCATGGTCATGACCACGATGATTTGGGCGTCGACCAACCCGGCCTTGACGACGGCGGTACCGACCACGATGGCGCCGACCGTGCCGAGCGTGGTGGAGAGCACCTTGGGCAGCCTTATCGCCGACTCGCGCAAGGTTTCAATCACCAAAATCATCACGACTATTTCAACGACAGGGGGGAACGGGAGACCGGCATGGCTTCCCTGCATTACGATAAAGAGTGAGGTGGGCAGAACATTGGGATTCACTTCGGAAAAGGCGACGTACAGGGCTGGCAAATACAGCCCCAGGCTCCACCCGGCCAACCGAATCAGGCGGACAAATGAACTGTCCGACCAGGAACTGCTGTAATCCATGCCGGTTCGGTAGAAATCGATCAGTGGAGCCGGGGCAATCAAAACAAAGGGATCGCCGTCGGTGAGAACGACCACCGCCCCTTCCAACAGGCGCCAAATCGTAACGTCGACCCGTTCGGTAGACCGGATGGTCGGAAAAATTGAGCGGGGATGGTCACGGATGAGGCCGGCGATGGTGGTGGCGTTGGCGATGCCGTCGATAGCAATCGACTCCAGCCGCTCAATGACGGTCTGCACCAGCGAGGGATTGGTCAATTGTTCCAGATACGCCACCGCGACGGTAGTGTGTTGCAGGCGGCCCACCGTCACATCCCGAAAGAGCAGGTCGGGGGTGAGCAGACGGCGGCGGATTTGGTTTTTTTGCGTCAAGAGAATTTCGTTGAAGGCTTCTTCCGGTCCGCGTACCGCTAATTCCGTCTGCGGCCGCTCGATGCTGCGCTGGGTGTACTTCACCGTGTCGATCACCCAGACAAAGGGCAGGTCGGGCGCGAAGAGCAAGGTGTTGCCTGCGGCCAGAGCTTGCAGGAGGCGAGGCCACGAGCGCTCGCGGGTAATGTGCATGGGCGTAAGCGCCGCCTGGTCCCACAACGATGCCGGCACGCGGGTCGTCAGCAGCGGGGCGATAATATCCTGGTCCACCATCTGGGTGTCGGCCAAGCCATCAACGCTGGCGAGCAGCAGCGATCCCCGGGGAGAGGCCGGCACGGTGATTCGGCGCAGGAGGATGTCGGAACTGCGGCCCATTCCGGATTTCAGGCGGAAAAAGGCGGCGTCGACATCGTCAACGTACTCATCGACCGGTGCGGTGGGGTTTTGATCTAACGCTCCCACCCAGCCGTCGACCTCTTCGGCCAGGATTTTGGCGAGCTTGCGGACTTCGTGCGCCTGCTTGGGATCCATCGCTCACACCCCTTGGGAAAGGCATTCCCGTTTCTTCCCTCCGCTATTCTTGCCAGCGGGGAGGCAGTGCCTGCAGAGGGCGGTGGAGAAATGTTTCGGGAAGCGAAAGGGCGTCATCGGGGCGGATTGTCATGGCCTGGCGGCGTGTTCACCGGTGGTGGTGACAGGGGGCACCGTAAGGCGCGGATACGCTGGTCACCCCGGTCGGGGAGCCGTCGCTTGCGGGCGGCCCCCCTGGGCGACGTTTAATGGAGGGACGACACGTCTTGGGAGGAATCGGTGGGGCGCGCTTGCAAGAGATTTTTCAGCGGTTTTCCCGAATGATTGCGGGGGATTTCCGGCACCCATTCGATGTAGCGGGGAATTTTGTAGCCCGCCAGGCGCTGTCGGCACCAGGCCGCCACCTCTGTGCGAGAAGGAGTGTGCCCGGGACGCAATACCACACAAGCCTTGACGGCTTCGCCCCAAACCGGGTGGGCAATGCCAATCACGGACACATCGGCGACGGCGGGATGGGCCGATAAAATGCGCTCCACCTCCGCGGGATATACATTTTCGCCTCCGGTTTTGATGAGATATTTCTTGCGATCAATCATTTCGAGCATCCCGTCCGGCTGCCGGAGAAAAATGTCCCCGGTATGAAGCCAGTCGCCGCGTAGGGCCTCTTGGGTCGCCTCCTCGCGGTTCCAATAGCCTTTCATCAGGGAAGGACCTCGCAACGTAAGCTCGCCCGCGACACCGACGGGAACGGGGTTGTCGGCGTCGTCAACAATGCGCACGCGGAATCCCGGTAATTCGTACCCGTAGGTAGACGCCCTTTGGGCGATATCGTCACGGGTTGCGGCCGTCACGATATTCCCGGCTTCGGATTGTCCGTATATGCCGAAAAACTTGGCCTGGAGCTCCTCTTCCACCTGTTCACTGACCCAGGGCGGTTCAAAGCCCACCCCGCCGATGACGGCCCTCAGCGACGTGAAATCATATTGCGCGCGATGTTCCAAGCTCAATAACTGCTGGATCATCGGCGGCACCAAAAAGGCGAGGGTAATGCGGGCGTGGGCAATCATTTGCGCCACGCCGGCCGGAGAATATTTGGCCAGAGGAACGACCGTGCCGCCTGCGTGGAGATGGGCCAAGAGGGTGCCGATCCCGGCGACATGGAAAAACGGCAACAGCGCCAGATAGCGATCGGTCGCGGAAATGGCAAACGCCATCGCCATATTCGTATTGTTGCCCAGCCACGAGCGGTCGGTGGTCATGCATCCTTTGGGCAAACCGGTGGTGCCGCTGGTATAAAGCAAGATGACCGTGGCGTCGTCGCCCCAGTCCGGGAGCATGCCCGGGTCGAAGGGCGCAGCCGTGCTGCGGGCGGCTTGGTAAGACGCAAAGCGGCCGTCCGCCGGGTGGGGGCCGGTGACGAGACCGTGGCGAATCGAGCCGACTTGCGCCCACGTCTCCTCGGCCAGCGGCTTGAGGGCGGGACTGGTGATCAACACGCCGGCTCCGGCGTCGTTAAGGATAAATTGCAGTTCACTGGCGGTCAAGCGGGTATTGAGCGGGACAGCGATGCTTCTCATGTGCGCCATCGCCAGCAACAGTTCGATGTACTCCACGCTGTTCTCCAGCAGGATGCCTACGCGGTCGCCAGGGCGAACGCCCAAAGACCATAACGCGGCGCATACAGAATCGACACGGCCAAGCAGTTCGCGATAGCTGATGGTGACGTTCCCATCGATTACCGCCGTGCGCTGGGGACAAATCTGGTCGTTGCGGATTAAGCTGTCTCGCAGCAACAGAGCCGAAACATTGGACATGGGGTATCCCTCCTCTTTTTGGTCAGCCAGGAGACTGCCTGCGGGTCGTTGATGACAACCGGCGTCCACGATGGCTGACGGGTGGCCAAAGAGTGGACGCCGGGGCTATGTCAAGCGGATCAGGCACCGGATCCCTCGCGCCGCGCCCCCCAGGATGAGGACCGAGCAGGGCCCTCCGGGTCGGGTGGCGGCTTTGGGCAACCAAACGGCGCAACGGTGCCTTGGCCTCCTGTCCGCCGAGACGCGGCCTCAAGTCGGGTCGCCGCTTTGGCGATGGCTGCCGAACGGCCAAAATGCCCACCGCCCTAAAATGGCGACCGATGCCGGGAGCAATATGGTGCGGACAATCCAGGTGTCCAACAAAATCGCCGCGGTCAATCCGACCGCCATCGTGCGCATGATGGCAAGCGGGGATACAATCAGCACCAGGAAGACGGTGGCCATGATAAGACCCGCGCCGGTTACCATCGCTCCGGTGTCGGAAAGCCCTTGGGCGGCGGCGGGACCGACGGCCTGCGAACCGCGCAAGGCTTCTTGGATGCGGTGCACCACGATAACTTCGTAGTCCATGGAGAGACCAAACAACAGCGTAAATATCAGTGGCGTGATAGAACTGTTGAGCGGTTGCGGAAGAAATCCGAAGCGGCCCTGCTGAACGACCAGCACCAACAGGCCCGCCGTGGCCAGCGCGACCAGGCCGTCAAAAACCACTCCCAGCACCGCTTGGATAATCGATCCGGTGGCGATAAGCAAGATGGCGATGGCTACGGTGCAAACCGCCGCCAAAATCCAGGGCAGCCGCGATGCGATGAGGTGATTAAAACTGGTCATGGTCGAGGCAATGCCGCCCACCCCAAAGCGGGCACCATTAGGTAAGAGCGGGGGCACGCTCTGATTGATTTGCCGGATCAACCCCGCGGTTTGAGAGCTATCCGGACCGAATCGCGAGGTGACAAACAAGGCGACCAGGTGGGGATGGCCGCCAGGATCCGTAAAAGCCGCCAATTGCTGTTTTACGGCCAGCGGAGGCAGCGCCCCGGCTTCGCTCAAGATAGCGGTGGGGGAGGCAACCTGCAACACGGACGGGAGGCTTTTAAGGTGGCGGGTGACCGCGCGGATGGTGGTCAGCGAGCTGGGCGCGGTGACCTTCGCTGGCAGTTGCAACACCACCGCCAAAGGGGCGATGCTCCCCTGTCCATTGATCCGCTGTTGGAGGACAATCGCTTCCCGGTAGGGATTTTTGGTTGGCAGCATCTCCGCCAGGTTGGCGGGTGAGCGCATTTGCATGCCAAATCCCCAATAAGCCGGAATGGCCAGGACCAAAACCGCCGCCCCCGCGAACAGCCAAGGGCGCGCGGTGACCGCGCGGCCGACCGCCGGCCAGATGCTATGACGGGAGAGACGCGGCAATCGTCCCCATTCCAAACCGGGGCCAAACCAATCCAACACGGCCGGCAAAAGGGTGTGGGTGGCCAAAAGAGTGACCAAGACCGCGATGGCGCCGCCTAACGCCAGGCCTCGCCAATACGCGGTGCCGCCGAGAAGCATGGTGGCCATGGCCGCCGCCACCGCGATTCCCGAAAAGAACACCGAGCGGCCGGCTTGGCCCATAGCGATTTGCAACGCAACCCGGCGGGCAACGCCTTGGCTCAACTCCTGTCGAAAGCGGTTGCTGATAAAGAGCGCATAGTCCACCCCAACACCGAGGGCGAGAAAACTCACGATATCGGTCAGGTAGACCGACAGCCTGATGTGGTTTTCCAGCACATCGACAATGGCCAGTGAGACTTCCGACCCGGCGATAGCAACAATCAACGGCAGCACAGCGGCCGCGACCGACCCGAATACGCCCAGCAACAGAATGATCAGCGCCGGGATGGCGATGATGCCGCTCAGCTTGAGCGTGGCGGAGGCGTCGTTGATGACTTGCTGGCCCACGGCGGTGGTGTCGACGATGTGGGCGGCGCCTCCCCGTTGCGTGGCCTGGTGCCGGAATTGGGCTTCGGTTTGGTATGCGGTAGCAACAGTGGGCAAATAGAGCCAACCGCCGGATGAGAGCGAGTAAAGGCGCCGAGCGGGCAAGCCGCTGGTTTGCGCCAACGAGCGCCCTTGGGCGAGCGATAGGCCCTGCACCATCAGGGGTTGGGCGGCGGCTGGCGGGTGCAGCAGCGCGAGCCGGTTGTCTGCCCACACCGCACGGCTCTGGGAGGCTTGAAATCCGTTGGCGGTCAAGTGATGGGTCACATTAAGCGCCAGCGGCACGCACAAACCGATGACCAAAATCCAAATCGCAACCACCCAGCGCCGATGCCTGGCGATGGTCGTCACCCAAGTTTGATGCCACGAAGAATTCACCCGACACCCCCATCTCGGTCCGCGGAAGAGTTTCCTGTTTAGCCTATCACACGTTCTTATGGGGACCAACCGGGCCGCAACCGGCCGCGCCATCTTTTTTTGACCAAGCGGGAAGTGCGGGTGTCAGCCAGGTCCCGGTTCTTGGCTGGTCAACCGGGGGTGTGCCGAGCATTGCAGAGACTGCCGGGTCTTCGCCGCCCCGGGGAGCCTAAAAAAGTCCGGCGGGAGCAACCGGGGCAACCCGGACACAACTCCAATCCGGTTGCGGGGAAAACTTCCAGCCAGGTGGTCATATCGGGTTGGTGGGGTCATTGGCGATGGCGGGCGGGTTGACGTGAGGGGGGCCTCCCCGGCGGGGACCGATGGGCTCCCAGCGCGGGGGCCCGTTTTTAACGTTGGGGTGATGTCCTGGCAAAAAAAAGCGACAAACGGCGCGTCCCCAACCTGCCACTTTGGGAGTGTGGGCCGACCCAGGCAGATGCGCGGACGGCCGGGACAGCCTGTTTGGCCGGGGACGGTTTGGTATACTCTTTGCCGTAAGCCGTTTCGCCTGCGGTTCGCCGGGGGTATTCCGCGCAGGCCGTGTGTTTTACTGTGCTGGGTGTGACTAGTCGCCAGGGCTGGCCCCGCCGGTGCTTAGGGGAAAGCAATAATGTTGGCTTGACAAATTCTGGCTCCGATTTCCGAGAGGGGAGGGAGTCGATTCCGCGCACACGGACGGGAGAGCTTTCCGATCTGGTGGCTTGGGCTTAGGCCGCTTAGCCTGGGTGAGGGGCGTTCCCGGGTCGGCTGCCGCTTGGGTTTGTTGCGGGAATGTCATTTTGTCGGGTTACGCTGACTTGTCGGATGCAGTCGGTTGCAATCTGCTGCGCCTGATCCGTCTCGGATCCGTCTATTGATGTCTTTTTTTCGCCATCTTCTGAAACGGCCACGAAACCGGCGATGGGAGGAGATCATGGGTTTTATCACACGACTTTGGAGTGGATTGCTTGGCGCGTGGATCTACATTGGGGAACGGATTTTTCCACCCGTGATTCATCCGATGCTGGTGCACTTCCCGATCGTCTTGTTGTGGACCGCCCTGCTGGTTGACCTGTTGGGCCGCATGATGCGGTCGCCGGACCGGTTTTTTGACCGAGCCAGTTTCTGGCTGACGGTATTGGGATTTCTGGCGGGAGTGGTGGCGGCCGCAGCCGGGGTGATCTCGGAACAATTTGTGCGTTGGACCCCGACTACGCTTGCTTTGCTAACCGCCCACCAACGCGATGCGGTGTTGGCCGGCTTTTTTGCCTTAGCGGCCATCGGATCGCGGATGTGGGCGCGGTATCCGGCTTCGAGCCGCCGGTATCATCAGTGGTCGTTTGGGTTGACGGGCCGCGGCCGTCCGACCGGGCTCTACACCCTGTTGCTGGTGGGCGCCGTGACAATGGTTACCGTCACGGCATCGCTCGGTGGGACGATGGTGTACAAGTATGGGGCCGGAGTGGCGCATGTTACCTACCATAACCCCCTGCCGCGGCATTCCAAAGGATAACGGGGGGAGAATAGGTGGCGGTCGAACATCCGCCACCGAGGCGAGCCGGGGGGGGAACGGGATGGCGGTCGCCTCGCCGCAGGTCGGAACGGTCAACGATTCACGGTCGTGAAAAGACAGGTTGCGGTGAGGGTGCCGGGGAGACGCGGGGGAAGGCGCAAACCCGCCGACCGCGGTCCGGTGAGGCCGTTGCGGGCCGGTCCCCCGAATAAGCCAGATCAAACGAGGAGAGTTGCGGGTGGACCGTGAGCGTGTTGGTGTCGAAGATCCGACGGTTTTGTTGGTCAATCCGGCCTCCCGGCACGGTCGCACCGCCTTCGAACAGTACCGCGCGCGGCTGGCTCGCCAGCTTAACCTGGTTGAGGCGGCGATGCCCCCAGGGCAGGAGGCATTAACCGAAGCCATTTTGGAGGGTTTAGCCCGCGGCGTCACACGGTTTGTGGTGGGAGGCGGAGACGGCACTTTGGGGTTGGCGGCGGCCTTGCTGAAGCAGAGTGCAGGGGTCTTGGGCGTGTTGCCGCTCGGTACCGGCAACACATTCGCACTGGGGCTCAACATGCCAACCCAAGCTGATGCGATTGTTGATGTTTTGGCCAAGGGTCGGGTGATGCGCTACGATGTGGCCGAAGCGCAAGCGCAAGGGGAGTGCCGGGTGTTTTTGAACAGCCTCACGGTGGGCGTCAGTGAGCGCCTGGTGGAACTTCTGACGCCCGATGCCAAGCGCCGTTGGGGCTGGCTGGCGTGGCCGGTCAATGTGCGCAAGGCGATGCGGGCGACGGCTCCTTTTGGGGTGCGGCTGCAATGGAGCGGCGGCCGTGAAGAGTATGTGACCCGCCAGCTGGCGGTGGTGAACGGGCGGACCTTGGCGGGACCGGTGATGCCCACCCCTCACTCGTCCGGCCGGGATGCGTTGCTGGAGGTGTTCCGGCTGGGCGGGGCATCGGAGTGGTCGCTGATCAGGGTCACGGTTCGGCTTCTGCAGGGGAAATTGCTAAAAGCCCGCGATGCCCGCTATATGATGGTTTCGGAGGTCACCATCGACACCGTTCCGCGCGTCCCGGTGGATATCGACGGCGAGGTGTGGCGGGCGCCGCCGGTGACCTGCCGGGTGCTGCCTGGGGTCCTGGCGGTGATTACACCGGATGCGCCGGGATCCACCGCCCATCGCTGGCCCATGGCAACCCGGGCTTTGGGCGTTAAACCCCGCAGCCTGGTGCCGGGACAACACCCGGCGGGTTACGGCCCCGGGCGATGGTGATCGGTTAGGAATCTTGGGTCATGGATAAAAAGACGTCTTCCAGGGTGGCGGAACCGGCCAGTCGGGATTTGAGGTCGGCCACGGTGCCTTCGGCCACTTCCCGGCCTTTGTTGAGGATCAGCACATAATCGGCGACTTGTTCGACCAAGGGCAGTTGGTGGGAGCTTAACACCACGGCGGAGCCTTCGCGGCGAAACAGGCTTAACAGTTCGCGAACATCCTTTTGCCCCTGGGGATCGAGACCGATCATCGGTTCATCGACCAGCATCAGTTGCGCCCGCCTAAGGCCTGCGCAAGCCAACAAGACCCGTTGTCGCAATCCCTTTGACAGCACGGCTCCCAGGGTGTCGCGCTGGCTGGCGAGTCCCATGCGTTCCAGCCAGACGGTGGCGGACTCGGCCCAGTTGGGACCTAAGTCGAACAGCCGGGCGGTGAACGCCAGATGTTCCCAAACGGTCAACAGGGGGTAGACCTCGGGAGATTCCGGCAGCAGACCCGTTACCCCGGACTGTTCCATGAGCGCGCGGCCGTTCCACAGCATGGTGCCCCCGTCCGGCGGCAATAGGGCTGCCAGGCATGACAAGGTGGTGGTTTTCCCGGCGCCGTTGGGCCCGACCAATCCGAGAATATACCCGTCATGGACGGTGAAACTCAGATCGTCGAGGGCGGGCCGCGGGCCAAAGCGCTTGCGCAAATGATTGACGGTTAGCATGGCAATCCTCCTGACGGCAGTGTCCCGGTCGATCTGGCGGGAGTCATTCGCGGCCCCCGATGCGGACCATGGAACCCGCCCAAGTGATTCTCCGGAGAGTGAAATGATTTAAGGCCAGGGTCAAACCTGCCGCGAGCGACAAACTCCCCCAGCGGCCAATGGCGGGTCCCGCAATGATCACCGGCAAAAAGCTTATGGTTGCCAGAAGGTAGCCGCCAAGCAAGCCAAACAAGGGACCGACGGCAGTTCGCAGCTGACCCTCGGGAAACCACGACCAGACATGAAGCCGCCAGGCGGAGGCCAGCACCTGCACCCCGACAATCCACAGGTAGCCGGTCAACGCATGGGCCGCGCCCAGCGCTACCGCTAGAGACCACCAAATCAGCCAAAACGACAAGTGGGCGACTAGGGATCCGGTCTGTTCAGCGATGATCATCGGCAGACTGCGGGGCGTTCCGACCATGAACGGTTTGGTCAAGAATACCGGTTGGTTGAAAGTCAAGAGAAAGGTGACGCTGGTCATCATGGTGAGCGCCCCGTATCCCGGCAGCAGGCTGGCGAGGTAACCCAGGAAAATTGCCAAGCCCAGCAGCAGCGGGCCCGTACGAAAGGTCAGCGAGCGCCACCAAATTAGGGCTCTGGCCTCGGCCAGGGCCCACGCGCCGCGCCCTCGAAACCTGTGGGAAGGGCGCGCCCGCTGCGCCGGGTTGCGGGAGAGGCGGGCGGCGGCCCGCACCTTTAGCAGATCGTCGCCGGTTTGTTCACCCCGCCGCACTTGCCGCACGACGGAGCGGAGTCGCAGGCGGTTCCAGTCCATGCGGTTGGCCACGGGGGCGAACACGACGTTGACGCCAGCCGTCAGCATGGCGGCCGCCATAAAAATTGCCAAATCCCCGGAATGATGCCAGGTGCTTTGCAGGCCCCGTCCGGGCCACCCCATGCGAACGAGCTGTGGGCCTATCCTCGGCCACCGCAGGGCTTCGGGGACGAGTGCCCAGGCGACATAGACCGCGGCGGCTGCCGCCGCCAGCGCTCGTATCGGCAACTTGCTAAGCGCCAGGCGATGGGCGAGGATGCGCATCTGGTCGACCAGCATCATATAGAGCGGAATGAACAGCAACCCTCGCCAGTCGGCGGGGGTGCCAAAATTTATGGCAATGAACGCCAGGCCGATCATGCCCCGCGCCCCATTGAGCCAACTAGTCCAGTGGCGGCGGACCATGAGGGCTGCCGGGGCGGGTTGATTGGGGATAAGAAAGGTGGCGTCGGCCGTTTCCGAGAAATACAGGGGAGCCGACGGAAATATCATGGCCGCCGCCAGCCCGGTTGCGGCGAACACGGCCAGCACGGGCTCCCATGGTCGCACCGGGAAAGGGGGGGGCGGAGCGTGACTCCCGGTCACGAGTCGGATGGCGATGATGAGAAGCAAGGCAGCCAGCGGGATGGCGGTGCGGGGTTGGTGACGCATCCGCCGAAACCGATTGAGCAACTGGCGTCCTTCCAGGTATGCTAAAGCGCGGCCGATCCTCATAAACCTCTCCCGTTCCCGGTCGGATTGTGGCGATGCCGCTATTATAGCGTCAATGGCGACGGTTGCGCGACTCGAGGCGGGACGAAGGATGGTTGGCGGCCGGGGCCGTCCGTCAGGCAATCGGGGCAATCCCCTCATCCAGCTGTTTGAGCGAGGACGGCAGGATGAAAATCGGTGCGCCCAAGACACGACGGCCAATCTAAGCCCAATCGCCCGCCACGCCTGACCTGCCGGTCATGACGCCGGCGTCCGATCTCAGGCCCCGTTGGATGGCTCGCGCCCGAGCCTCGGGTGCTTTGCCCGCGCGGTGCGGGGACAGTGAAACGGGGGCCGGGCGTGCGGGCGGCGCTGCCAGCAACCAGAACATGGTGGTTTTCAACCGGACGCACCACGGGGCGGCTCCACGCGGGGAGACCGCTTGCAGCCAGACAATCCGGGTGGCGTTTCGCTATCGTTCGGATGGGGGGTGCTCCCGGTAATAGCGCCGCCATATCATGCGATGCACGGTCAAATGGCGGGGGAGGCGGTTTAGCCTGGGGATCCAGGGGGCCAGGATTAACACCACAAACAGCAAGAGGCCGCCGCCTAGCGCCAGCGCATCGGCGTTAGGGGCGTTGGCGATGGCGGGAATTTGGTAGATGGCCGTCACCACCGTCATCCACCAGGGACCCGGGTACGGCTCTTTTTCCTCGTGTATAATGCCCCATTGGCTGCCCTTTAATTGCAACCGGGCCGCAGCCTGGTGAAGGGGTTCGCCTTGCAAGAACAGCAAGAAATTTTGGTTGTTGAATTGATAATCGGCCGGAGTGCGGTCGAGCGCCCCGCTCATCAAGCCGCTTTGCCCGAGTTGCCAAAGACCTTTTAACAGGGCAGGCACCGGCCCGTAGTCGCCAGCCGGAACAACCACCTGGCCGCCGACGACCCGCGCATGGGTAAGGGCCGTTTGATACGTGGTCACCCAACGGTCCGAGACGGGGCGCGAGGCGGCTCGCCACTGATTAAGCAGGGGGGTCAGGCTTGGATTAAGGTGCGCCGCCATGGCAAGCGGGCGCAAGACAAAATCCTCAACGGGCACGACCGGGTGCAAGATGCCCACCCATTTTTGCAGCGCAGACTGGATCATCCCCGTGCCATTATTGTAGGGGGGGCCGTAATTGGCGATTTCACCGGTTCCCGCGAGATCGCCCAGCGCCACGCGATAAAACATTACGGGCTGAGTCTGAGCGACGGTGGCGATGCGAAGAGTGGGATGCACGGGTTCTCGCAAGGTTGCGGAGAGGATGCCGGTCAAGACCAGGATGGCCAGGGTGGTCGAGGCCAGATGTTTGATGAAATCGACTGGCCGGTAGCGATAGCGACGGGTGATGTCGGTGCGAGGGTGGTACATGGCTATTTCTGCCCGAACGCTTGCTCATTCGCGATGCGTTCGTCAGGGTCGGGATATGGCGGCACGACCCCTTTAATCCGGACCAGGGCGATGTGCAACGCCACCAATCCGCCGAGGGCGACGGGCAGCACGACGACATGAAGGCCGTACATTTGCCCGGCATTGAGCGTGTTGAACCAGGCCAGGCCCAATGCATTTAGGCCATCCTTGGCCTGCACCGCGTTCCATTGGGAGTAAAAATCGCCTCGGATCAGGTACCCCGTAAAGGCGGTTGGAATCGCAATTAACAGGCTTAAGGTCCCGAACAGCCAGGTGATCTCGCGGTTGCCCCGCCAGCCAGCCGAAAAAAAGACGCGCAGCAGGTGCAGCACCATGAAAAAGAAGAAGGACTGCACGGCCCAGAAGTGTACACCGCGCACAAAGAAGCCTATCGCCGAGACGGTCCACCACTGGGGTCCAAAGGCGGCCATGACAATCCCGGACAACACTAACACCACGACACTGGAAGCCGTCAGCGACCCCAGCGTGTAGAAAAATCCGGAGGCATACTCGGGGAGTTCGGTGGGGAGCCAAGTATCCAGTCTAAACAGCGGGCCCAGGCGATCGCGCAAGTACAGAGTCCAATTCATGGGATTTCCCTCCCAACCTAGTGGTCTGGGCCGACATCGCACGCGATAGCGACGGCCGATTGTTTGGATAACGTGGCCTGCTGCCGTGATTTTATGCGTCGTCGGCCGGCCGCATCTCCCGCGGACCAGTGAGTTGATGGCGGGCCTGGCGGACGGTTGCGCCGCGCGCTGGCGTTCGTGCCAAACCCGCCAAGAAAATGACGGCATAAGTCCCGTCCGGCCGAGCGGCAGCGCTGGCGGTGCCAAGGATGTCCCTAACCACCCCGAGTCGGTGACCATGTGCCCGGATGGGGAGTAGGGATTCTGACACTGGGGGGTGGGATTGCTTGGGGTTTGAGGTGGCGCGCCGTTTGGCGTTGCCCTCAGCGTCCAACCAAGCGGATGCAGCCAGCGAACCTAACGCCTTGCGCGGGGAGCCCCATCGGCCGCTGAGCGGAGGCTGGCGGGGGGCGGCGATAGCGCCAGGCGCACCAACCCGACACCCTGGCAGCCGGATGATCGCTCAGCCAAGCGCGAGCCTGTCCGGGGACAACAGGCCGGATCGTGAGATTAAGGCGCCGTGGTGAGTTGACCGCTGACCGCATTTAACTGATACCAGGGGTGCGCCACCTGGCCAACGAGAAGATTGACCGACCACAATGCGGGCCCGCCGGGAACCACTTGCACACCGTCCCCGGTGTGGGTCAGGAGGTATTGACGGGTGGTGGCGTCGGCCATCACTTGGCTCAGCACCTGGCTGACGCGGCTAAAGGCCAGGGTATTGCGAATGATGGCGATCTGGTTGACGGCATGGCCACCCGCCGAGGTGACGACCGTGGCGGTGACGGTCCACGACTTGAGGCGGGTGGAGAAACCGCGGCCAACGGTGCCATAAACGGGAAACGATAACGCCTCCTGATTGGACCCGATTAGGGTTTTGTGCTCAAACTGCTGACTCCAGTTCAAGGTGGTTCCCAGTGATTGCAGGGGACGCAACGCGGGCCAAGTGATTGACCAGTTGAGGGACGGGGCGGTTAGCGCGCGCGCCTGGGAAGCGAAGCCCAGCGCGACCGCCGAGACCAGTCCAACGGTGGTGAGGGTCGGGGTGAGATAGGAGGTTTGGGCAGGCGACAACGGACCGGACGGGGAGATCAATGGATGTCCAACAGGCACCCACTCGCCGGTGGGGGTGCTGTTGAGGGCATAGCCATAAGTTTGGGTACTTTGGTGCTGTAACGCATCGTAGAGCCGGTTGGTGAGCGTAATGCCTTGCGGCGACAGCTCGCTAAAGCCGAACAGGGTGCTGCCGACGCTGCCCGCAACCGGGACGGGGACAAATGCGCGGGGGGAGGCCTGCAACCGGTAAGTCACCGGCGTGTTGGGTTGCTGGACCGGGATTGGGGCCCAATGGCCTGTGCCCGGATTATAGGTGTAGGAGGCGAACGAACAGCCTCCGGTTCCGCAATATTGCTGATCTCCGCGGGTGATCACCACTGGCAGATGATGCCTAAATTCCAGCACGCCAACCCAACTCACGTGATTGACCGTCCAAAGGGTGGCTCCGCGCGAGTTGGTTACCGTTAGGCGTCCGCTGCCCGTCCCGAATGCACGGACCGTGAGCGTGTCCAGACCGGACCCGCGAAGATGGGCTCGGACAGTTTGGGTGTCGAATACCGCGGGGTTGGTCTCGACCTGACCCGTGGGCGAAAGCACCTCGGGTGAATGCGAAATACTGCTGGAGCGGGATTGGGTGGCGGGGGACGAGGGGGCCGCGGTTTGATGAGGGAACGGGACAAAGCTGGTTCCGCATCCGGCGAGCAGGATGCCGGCCAATCCGAGAGTCGCGTGCCGCCAAGTTCTGGTCATTGATGTCACCTGCTTTGTCGTGTTGTCACCCTGGTAACGAGGCTGAACGGCAAACGGTTTCAGATCAAACCGAAAACTTTTCGACAACCGGGCGTTGGCCACCAATCCGTCGCGGAAAGCGCCTAGCGCGCCAGTCAGCAGACGGTCTGCGGGCGTCCGTCCCGCATTGTGGGACGAACGGCGCAAGCCCTAAGAAGCGGTGGCGCGATGACGCAGGAATCCGATGCCGTGAGGATGGGGAATCCCCCGGCTCCGTTCGGTGCCGGAAGGGGATTAGCCGTGGGGAGGATGTCAAACTTCAACCGGGATCGGAGACAACACATGCGGGTACCCCGGCTGTCATCCGCAAGGCAAGACTGCCGTGACGTGGCAGCCACTCCGGCTGTTGCCGTGGTCCGGGACTGGTTCGGAGGCTTTCGTCAGGATTCTCGCGAACGGTTCCGGCTGGCCGAGCGGTTGCAAAGGGGGGCCGGGAGCGGGGCAATTCCGGCGAAAGGAACTCACGGCGCGTCTGCCAGGGTTTCTGGGGAGGTTCCATAGGCGCGCCACGCCCCCCACAGGGCCGCCAGGGCCATCAGCAGGCCCGCCGCCAGCAGGGTTCCTTCTACGGAAAGGTGGCGCAGGGCGAGGGCTACCCCGCCCATTCCCAACGCGCCCAATGAAGCCATTACCAACTGCTGAAAGGCAAAAACCCTGCCTTGCAGAGGCGGTGCCACGGCTGTCCCGATGTAGCTGTCCAAGGCCACATGAACAATGGGGCTGCCGACCGCCCCGAGCACTGCCGCTGCGGCGGCCACGGGGTAGGATGGGCTGGCGGCCATCGCCACGAACCCTATGCCGGTGAACACCCACGACCAGAAGTACAGTCTGCGAATGCGAGGACCGGCCACCCGCGCCAGCAGAACCGTGGAAAAAATCGTACTGGCGGCCCACAAAGAGCGTATGCCGCCATAACCCACGGCACCGCCGTGCCACACCGACAGCGTCATCAAGGGGACGCCTAATGTAAAGGCGGGCCAAAGGAAATTGTTAAGACCCCGGACTTCTAGCGCGATACGGAGAAACGCATCGTGGCGGATGATTTGCCAAACGTCGCGCCAGGCGGGCGCAGAGGGGCCGTTAACGAAACCCTGCCCCGCGATCGGCAACATTCCGAACAAGCCGGCGGCTAAAGCGAACAAGGCGACCGCACCCAGAAGCGTCCAAGGGGTCGCAAGACGAGACAGCGCCCATCCCGTCAAGGCTGGTCCCAACAGCATTCCCGTCCGCGAGGCGATTTCGTAACGCGCGGAGGCCTGCGCCTTATGACGGACTGGCACGGATTGCATCAGCGCCGCTTGGGCGGAAGGCACCACCCGGGCCGACAACCATCCGTTGGCCGCAGCCACGGTGATAAGCCCCGGGATGGCAAACGGTTGCCGAAAAACCGATAGGGCCACCGCGATGACCACCGCTTGCCAGAGCACCAGGAGCCGGATGTTGTGTCCCGCTCCGCGATGCGGACCGACGAGGCCTACCCAGATGGTGGGCACCAAATCGGCGGCTACCGCAATCGCCGTGGCAACCGGAGAGCGGGTGGCAGACAACACGATCCACAACAACGCCACCCGCCATCCACTTTCGGCCAAGTAGTAGATCATAATGGCGGGAAAAAATCGGCTGGGTTGGTAGTCCAACAAACGGGCATTCATGATACGGGTACCATAGCACAGTCTGACTCAGGGAAGAAGCAGGGAAGGCTGCCAGTTGCCACGAACCTGCGTCAAGCGGTGTGCCTACCAACGGTCCACCTGCGGCGGATGCCACCTGCCCGGGCAGGGGAGTTGCGTTGTGATGGCATACGGAAGGGATTGAGGCTTGACAAAAGATTACTGAACGGTAAGTATATCATCATGAAGGCTTCCATCACACGCTTGCGACTGGCGGCAGCGGCCGCCGAACTCTTTTATGCGCACGGGATTACCGCGTCGGGAGTCGATGCCGTGGTGCTTCGCGCCGGCGTCTCCAAACCGACGTTGTACAGCCATTATCAATCGAAGGCCGACTTGGTGACGGCGGCCCTGGAGTTCCAACACCATACCCGCCGACAAGCAGTGGAGGAGTTTTTGCGCGCTCGGTCCGACCTGTCGCCTCATGAACGCCTGCTGTCGGTGTTTGATTGGCTGCAAACCTGGTACAGCGAGCAAGGGACTCGGGGTTGCGCCTTTCTGAACGCTGCGGCCGAACTGGTCGACCCGCAAGACGAGCCAGCGCGTAAGATTGTGCAACGGCATAAACGGTGGTGGCGAGAGTTGTTTATTCAATTGGCCAAAGAGGGAGGCGTAACGCGCTCCAGAGAATTGGCCGACGGTCTGCTGCTGCTAGTGGATGGGGTGAGTTCGCGGGTGCTGGTGATGGGGGAGGCCGGTGCGGCGTCGACGGCGCGGCAGCTGGCAGATATTTTGTGGTGGCACTACCGTGATCCGGCTAGCACGAGCCCAGGGACGGGAAATCGAGGGTCTGACCCTGGGGTGGATGCGTGACGAGGCGTCGGCGGGCGGGCCGAAGCCCCTTAGGGACAGGGCCAAACAGCTCTTTAGAACCCGGCCAGGGTGGGTGCGTGCCGGCATTTCCCATTTGGGGAGCCGGGGCAATGGCTGTCGGACCGGCGGTGGCATTGGGGTTGGCTCGATTCGCCTATGCCTTGATCCTGCCGACGATGCGCCAGCATTTCGGATGGTCTTTGACGACGGCCGGTGTGATGAACACCGCCAATGCGGTCGGATACATGATTGGTGCCGCCGGTGCGGCCCGGATCGCCGGGCGGGTTGGGTCTCGGCGCACGTTCTTAGTTAGCCTGACGGTTACCGCCGCGGCCCTGCTGGTAACGGCGGTGTCCAGCGGCACGGCGTGGATCGCGCTGTTTCGGTTGGTCAGCGGCCTGGCAGGCGGGATCGCCTTTGTGGTGGGTGGGGGACTGGTAGCGCAGGCAGGAGCTCACGACGCGCCGGGCCGTGCCGCGCTGCTCCTCGGCATCTATTTCGGAGGCGCGGGGTTTGGCATTGTGGTTTCCGCACTGACGGTGCCGGCTTTACTGGCGGTAGTCGGCCGAGCGATCGGGTGGCGCCTGGCCTGGGGTGTGCTGGGGGGCATCGGAATGCTTGGTCTGGCAGGGGCCATCCCAGCCACGCGATTGATCGACCGGCCAGGTGGGGCGGGAGTTCGTCGATCCCAAGACGGATGGCTTCTTGGCGGTTTTTGGCCGATGTTGGTGTCTTACGGACTGTACGGCGCGGGATACATCGTCTACATGACCTTTATCATTGCTTATTTTCAACAACGGGGGATAGGTCCGCAAGATATCACGTTGTTTTGGACGCTGCTGGGACTCGTGGCAATGCTATCCGGCTTTGTCTGGAGCCGCCTATTAGGCCGTATTCCCGGAGGGTTTGGAGCGGCCGGACTGGTGGTCTTGGTGCTCAGCGGAGTCTTGCTGCCGCTCTGGTCGACGGCGCTTGCGCCGATATTGGGGTCCGCGGTTCTGTTCGGTCTAGGCTTCTTGGCGGTGGTTACGGCGATCACCGTGGTGGTGCGCCGCAACCTGGCTCCCGAGTATTGGACCGGGGCTCTGGCCGGTCTGACGGTTGCCTTCGGACTGGGTCAGAGCGCGGGACCGACTTTGGCCGGATATGTCTCGAGCGGACCAGATGGGGTGCGGTCAGGACTTTTGGTCAGCGCCGGAATTCTTGCGGCGAGCGCCATGCTGGCGGTGTTGCAGCGGGATGACGCGGCGAGCCCCGTCCGCCGCGTGCCATCCGTAGAGTGAGACGGGAGTGCGTGATAAAATACCTCTGCCCCCCCGCGTTTGTCTAATCTCCGCAGCGGGAAGAACGGACAGCAGGCCCCATTATCGCGCATGGATAGATGAAAGGGGAGTGCGCAAGTGAAAGAGTCGTTGCAAGTGGGTATTGAGCACACCCTACGGTTTCGGGTGTCGCCTGCACAAATAGTTCCGGCGCTTTATCCCGAAGCCCCGGAGTTTCAAGTGATGCCGGCAGTCTTTGCCACCGGGTTTATGGTAGGACTCATTGAGTGGGCGTGTGTGCAGGCCATCAGTCCCCACCTCGATGGGCCCAATGAGCAGACGGTGGGCACACACATTAACGTCAGCCACGAAGCCGCCACGCCGCCCGGGATGGAGGTTGCGGTGAAGGTCCGCCTCACGGAAGTGCAGGGCCGGCATCTGGAGTTCGTGGTGGAAGCCTATGATGGAGTCGATGTCATCAGCCGGGGCACCCACGAGCGCTTTATCATTGATGTGGAGCGGTTCACGCAAAAGGTGCAGCGCAAGCAGTCGGCGGTGGGTAAGTGAAGTGGTGCGGTGACCGGTCGATAAACCGCATAGAGGAGCGGGCGAGTGCATAAAGACGAGCCACGCAATTAATCGGGATGTCATCAGTTCGCGCGTTTCGGAGGTGCAGCCGATGCCCGTGGCCTGGGCCAGCACCCCTTTCATGTTTTAATTTAATCGATGCCACGCCGCGGTGATCCATGGCGTGGCCTCTGCGGAATCGGTTGACCAGACCGCGTGGGCGACGTTGTCGACATATGCGCTGGCCTGGAAAAGTCCAGTTCGCGATCACGGCCCCCCCGGTTAAACGCAGAGTCACCGCAAGGTTGTCCCAAATCCAATGGGATCCATCCCCGATCACGACAAGGCGCTGGCACGAGGGATCGTCTAGGACCATCGTGCGCGCCTGCGCCACGAGGCGCGACCAACACGCCGAGCGGGGTTCGACCCCGATAAAGAATTCGCTGGGGGCCATACTCCGGTGACTGGTGTTTGCTTTCCTCGGCATCCACCCCATTGGCGCTCAAAGCGTCCCCACGCCTCCCTGGCCCTCATGCCGCCCCGGCTCTGGCCGCGCCGTATGGACCATGGATCCTTCCAACGAGACGAGCACCCTACTGGCTCCCGGTGCCGGCGCCATCGGGAGGGCACCGGATTGGATGGCTTCGATGGTGTGCGGCTCCGGACGTTTTACCCATGCCCCAGCAGCAGTAAGCCCACGTGTTTGGCACGGGGAAGGGCGGGAGTTGGCCGGGAATACAGTGCGCCTGCAATTACGGCACGGGATCACACGCACTGACTATGATGGAGGTCTCGCCGCACTCATTGATCACAACGCTAGGTAGCTGAGAGGTCAGGTCACGCACGAAAGATCCCGGCGACAATCAAGGATTTGTCCGAAAAGAGCGGACTGACGACGTTATCTGAAGCGCGATAGGGGCCATGGCGTTGATAGCCCTCGGCGGTCAAACGGTATATCGTTAGCGTTTGATCGTCGGGATCGACTACCCAATACTCATTGACTCCGAAGCGTGCGTGGAGATGTGCTTTAACCCCTAGATCCCGGTCTCGGGTACCTAGCGACAACACCTCGACGACCAAATCCGGAGCCCCCTGCACGTTCGCATCGGTCACAATGGCCAACCGATCGGTCCGAATGAAGATCAAATCCGGTTCGACGACATTATAGCGGTCTAGGACGACATCGAGTGGCGCCGTATAGACTTCGCCATAGCCTTCGTGTTCGAGGGCGCGAAAGAAGTCCGCGCAATTTAGCACAACACGCTGATGTCTTGGCTTAGGAGACGGACTCACAGCCAGATCTCCTTGCAGGATTTCATGAAGATTGCCGTTATCTGGCAAGTGAGCGAGATCCTCCACGGTAAATACAGGCCGAATCACGTCCATCCGCGCACACCTCCTCCACACAGTATTGCATGAGACGCTTCGGATCGGGCCGTCCGGTGTGCTGGGCGGACGGCCAGTACACCGGCCATAACGGCCACCAGGCCATAGATTCGAAGCAACCCGTGATAGGAGTCGAACATCAATACGCCTTCTGTGATAGCCAGAACATATCACTAATCGACATCCGAGCCGGGATAATGAGGGAGAGAGGTTCTAATCGAATGATACGCGCTGGACGTTAGGCGAGCGAGCCAGCCAACGATAACATATCGGCATCTGGATGAAGCAACGTCCGCCTCTTGCGCACGATTATGCGGCATCTACGCTTGCGCGTCAAGCGCCGATCGCGCTATGCTCATGGCGATGTTCATGCTTATTATTATGCCCCGACGCCGTACGGGTTGGTGATGTCTTTTCCCTCTCACAGGAGGCTACTTTATGTCGCTGTCCTATCACCAATGGCTGCGCGCCTATGGCCTGGTGGCCGTCATGGCCTTGGCCATGGCCGTCACGGTGGCCGTGATCGTTTTCCGCGCGCCGCCACAGGGGCGGCCGCCGGCCGCCCCTAATGCCGCGCCATTAGCTCGTTACCGAACGCCCGCCAGTCGCGCGCTTCGAGGCATCCTGGCCCAGGAACAGTACGTCATGGCCTGGCAGCCGGCCCCGGTCCAGCGTATCTGGCTCAGTGCCCATGACCCCGACATCTATCTCGGGGGCTATTCTGGCGGTTCATCCGTGGCCGCCTTCTTTTTCTACGCTCCGCAGTCTCTGGTGCCATCCTTACCCGGTGTGATTACCGGAATTGGCAATCCACCGCCGGGGGACGTGGGGGTGTTGCTGCCCACGCAGGTACCGCATTGGCCCGTGTGGCCCGCCACCCCCATTCATGCCGGCACGGTCACGCTCCGCTAAGGGCAGCAACTAAACTCCGAGCCCATGCAGCCGAATTGGCCCCACCCGGAGGCGCTGGGATAGTTGAGTCCGATCCCCACACCGTCCAGGCCGTTCGTTTCCCAGTCGGCCGTCTCGTTGGTGTTTCCGACGGTGCCGGAAAAGACGCTGCAACAATAGCCATTCTGGATGCAGCTATCGGTGGTCCCTGTCGTTTCCGAGGGATAATCCACGTAGATCATCTCAAGCAAGTATTCGTGGCAGTTCCCGTTCGCGTCCATATATCGCAATGCCGCGGGAAGCTGGATGATCCAACCCGGCTGAATCGTGGCGCTGGCCAAAAAACAATTCCAATTACAGAGAAGGTCGATGGCATTCGGATCGTCCGTGTCATAGAATGCATCGGTGATACCGGTCATCGTATCGCCGCTCTGGACCTCGTAGGCCGGTAATATCCCCGGCGTGGTGTAGCCCGAGCAAAGGCCGCTAATGGTAACATCAATGTTATACTGCGCCTGTGCCATGCCCTTAACCCTCCTAAACTGTCATCCCGTATGCCTGGCCGTTTTGCAGATACACGCCCGCCGTCCCCGCCGGCCGGTAAATTGCGGCGTTTTGGCTGGCAAACGACGGAACACCGCGTGCCCCGCGTGCCCCTTTAGGGCGTGCGATAGCCCGCACCCGTCCGGATGCCCGTCCATCGCACCGGCCCGATGGCGGGGGATCCCCGGCCCGCCGTCTGGCCGGATGCGGTTTGGAGCTCGTGGTAAGTCGGCGTGTTGGTGATGGTCTTGAAGACGTGCTGCCCCGAGCCGGACGACTGTATTCTTAATGCCTTGGTGGCATTTAACCCGGTCGGATCGGCGGGATGTGCAATAACCGACTGTAACGGCGACCTGGCGGTCGGCGGCCGGGTATTATTATTATTATTATTATTACCCACGACCCTGCGAGACGGCTCGACCACGTATGATTTTTGCTGCCGTTGCTGGGGGACCGATCCCGTGGCGACGGGGCTATCGGGGACACCCAGCCAGACCAATGGCTGCACCTGCGCCGATGGGGGAACCGCCGGCTCGGGATTTTCGACGGCGGCCGACACCTGCTCAGCCGGCACCGTCAATTGTTAGCACATGGATGCAGGGTCATCGGCACCCCGGTGATGGGGGGCAGCGTGGATTGGGTTCCGGGCCATCCGGCCGGCACGTGATCGAGAATGTCCATGACCGCCCCGGTGCCCGTGCGCCCCGCGAGGCCGTCCCCGAAGTAATAGGCGCGGGTCTCCGGCGAATAATAGATGGGGGGCCGTCCGAGCACACGCCAGTAGTCGCGCACGCTCACCGGTTGCGCGGCCATCAGATAGGTTTCCTCGGCCCGCACGCCCGCCAGGTGGATGGGCGTGCAGCCCGGGGCCGTCTGGTGCCCCGGCCGAATCGCCAGCACGCCCACCGTGACCGCCAGCGCGGCCGCCATGACGGCCCCCAGGCCATAGGCACGAAACCACCGGCGATAGGATATCGACATAAATGGCCTCCTGGGATAGCGGAAACGTATCACTAATGAGAACGGGCAGGCGACATAATAAAACACATCGCCATTAGAGTAGCGCGATCGGCGCTTGACGCGCAAGCGTTGATGCCACATAATCGTGCGCAAGAGGCGGAACCACGTCCGATAAGAGGGATTATGTAAACTAGTAGAGAGGGGAGTCATACCATCAGGAGTCAGTCATTACCGTAGCGGGGGTATGGCAACGATTCCTTGAATTTCGGGCCATAGGACCATAAGACAAGTAAATCCGCCGACGAATTAGGGGTTTGTTTAGCAATGGAACGAAAACTGCAATAGGACTTAACGGACGGGATGGGTGGTCAGCGGACGGAGGCGTCCTTGCGCAACCGACTCAGGCACATCAAATGAGTAATGTCCTAGCATTGTAATGTGGTCATGGCCTAAGGGCGACAATCGGGCGACGTCAGCCTCGTCGATGGCCGACCTGCCCTCGCCCAACGCATCCACCGCCACCCCCATATACCGGGTGTTCCACAAGATGATCGCATTCACCACTAATCCCAGCGCATGCAGTTGGTCCTCTTGGCCCTCGCGATACGCTTGATGCAATTCGCCCCGTTTGCCGTAGAACACGGGGTATCGGTAGTAATGGAACAAAAAACCGGAATAATGATTCCAATTCATACCAATCAGAATTTGGCGATGTCGTGACATGACGACATGACAGCATATTATTCATCATTTGCCCTCAACAGCGGACGCAATGCTCCGTGTTCAATTGCTTCAGGTAAGTTAAACGAATATCTTCCTACAATGTTGATATGATGAGATCCCAGGGGAGACAACCTTTGTTTATCCACTTCTTCAACGGCTATGCCGTCTTGGCATAGAGCATCGAGAGCGACTTCCATATACCGGGTATTCCATATGACAATGGTGTTGACAACCAGGCCGAGAGCACCGAGCTGATCTTCTTGTCCTTCCCGATAAGCTTGATATAATTCCCCTTTCTTCCCGTAGAATACCGTTCGAGCCAGGCTATGACGAGATTCTCCCCGGTTTAACTGGGTCAGAATGTTCCGGCGGTAAATGGGGTCATCCATCACTCTCAGCACATGCTTCGTCCGATAAATTCGGCCTAATTCGCCTATCGAGCGACCCAACATGGTGGGTTTCCCTCCGCGTTGCAATGTTCTGATAAGATGCGTCGCATTGACTGTGCCCAGTTGCAGTGAACCCGCAATCCTCAGCATATCTTCCCAATACCGGTTGATAAGATCTGTGCGAATTCTGTGTTTGGCCAACTTGGTTAATTCTCCGTAGTCAGCCCCTGGGTCAATCCGCCAAAATCGCAAGCTACCCACATCGGCAATACGCGGACTGAATTGATACCAAAGAAGACCGAATAGTCCAAAGATAATATCGCTGTAGCAGGCTGTATCGGTCATGATTTCCTTGGGTTGCAGTACGGTCTGTTGTTCCAAAATTCCTTCCAGCAGGTAAAGCGAGTCCCTTATCGTGCCCGGAGTGACTATCCCGTGGAAGCCGGTAAATTGGTCGCTGGTATAGTTATAATAGGTAACGCCGCGTCCGGTGCCGAAATATTTGGGATTAGGTCCTGCATTGATACTTCTGACAGGCGTAATGAAGCGAAGACCATCCGCAGAGGCAATTTCACCGCCCCCCCAGACTTGCGCCAGTTTCAACTGATTATTATACGCAACCAAAGCGGCATTGGCCTTCGTTAGGGTTTCTGCCCGAAAATAATTTTGCTCGACCCACCTCAGCCGATCATATTCCAGGGCCGGGACGCCCGGTTTTACCACCGGCTCCAATCCGATATTACAAGCCTGAGCGACAAGTATGGCGCACACGCTGATGCCCAGATCTTTGATCCGTGAGTCACTTTGATTAATATGAGTAAAGGCCTTGGTCAAGTTTGTCCATCTGTCTACTTCGAGAATGAGTTCCGGCAGATCAATGCGGGGCAGCAGGACTCGGATGCGATTTCTGAGATCGATTAAAGACTTCGGCTCTTCCAGCTTGTCGAGTGGAGACAATATCAGTCTGTCACGACCGGCAAAAGTTTCAATGCGGGCGGCCGGGTTGTCCGCCCATCCCGCCGCCGTTTGTTTATAAACGGTATCCAGCTCTTCCGCCAGAGGCTTCAATGCGTCATCCGCAGAGGAAGGCCAGTTAAGTATCCGCAGTATATTCGGTCTGGCATCTTCCCAAGCTTTACCCTGCAACAGCAACGCTCGGGAGTCGCCATAGCGTTCGCTGTTGTCAACATAGACGTCGCGTTTTTGCAGAGCATCATACATTCTGTCAATCACCCAGAAAGTATAGGCACAAAGATCTATCCGGCCAGTCGAGTCTTTCGCCACAAGCTTTTTCCAAGACGGACTGATGCCGTCTAAAGGGGCATCGGCATACTTGTTTTTTCCGGATTTTGATTCGCTAACGGCAAGAAACTCCCATGCCCGTAAGGCGGGTTGCCCTGCGGGTGTGGCGTGAAACGTCAGCGTCTCCATAAGCTTGGGAAGATACCGACGGACGGTTGAATAATTCCGGAAGAGCTCATCATGCGCAACCGTTCCCTGAGGTTTGGTCAGACTGACGACTGTTTGAACCGAGGATTCCAGATCATTTCTTGATACTTTCGAGAAGATGACAGCGCGCAATTCAGGGGCGGAAACACTTTCATCAAGCACTAGGGCGCATGCTTCGCCAAGTTTTCTTGCCGCCGAATCTAAATCCCTGATCGTGCGTATCCTGGTCTTTTCGTCTTTGCGGTCGGCAGTTTTGAACAGGCCCGCGAAGAGTTGTTCCGTAATGCACAGGACATCATCCTGGGCCGATATTGTAAAGATCACGGCAAACGACACCAGCATGGCGAGTCGCCGTTCGGTAGACATACGGGCTATCGTCTGCGCTTTGGCTACTGCCGCATATCGCGCTAACATACGGATTCTCCCCGCGGGGATATGGGAGACATTCCAGTCGAGAGATCCTAAGGCCCAGATATTTTCAAGCCTTTCGACAGCTTTAATAAGACCGGTTACGGTGGGATGGGTCGGGGGTTGCCGTAGCATATCAAGCCTCGACTGTCTACGTTTGGAATCAATGTCAAGGACAGTGTCCAGTATTTTAGCTTGATTGGCAGTAGGAATATGGGAGAGGGCCTTCCATAGCCGCATGTTTGCGCGATCACGAGTTTGCGAGATAAGCCTTTCCAAAACCGTAACGCCTGGCAAGATAATTTTGTGTTCTATGCACCGAGCGGTTACTAAATCGAAAAGGACACTGGGCCGTTCGGCCGTGAGCCAAGCACGAATATAGAGCCAACGTACCAATCTCCAGTGTCCTGGCTGATCAGTAAAATTCATATAACCAAAAGACTTACAGATTTCGGTTGTATGGTCCCAGCATGCGTGTTCGGTTAAGGGACCATCGCTGCCGCCGATAAAAAAATGAGTGCGTCGGGGCCACCGCGTGGCGAAGTCTTCTGAAAACCGCGGGACCTCAAATGGAATAGCCGGGTCGCCGCGTCTCAGGAGGAGTGAGTGACCATGTCAACCATGCCCGGTCGCGTCGATGCGGAACTGGATCGCTTGCTGACGGGACTGTTTCCGAGCCCGTGGCTACGCGAGACTGCGGCCACGGTCGGCTTTGTCCGTCGGCAACGCAAGATCGATCCCGTCACGTTTCTGTGGGTCTTAGTTTTGGGGTTCGGCACCGGGGTCCAACGGAGGTCTCGCCTCGCTCCGGCGGGCCTAGGAAACCGTCTCGGGGGATACCCTCGTGCCCTCGGCCTTTTATGACCGGTTCACCCCAGCCTGTGTGGCCTTCTTACGGGCCTGTCTCGCCCGCGGGTTGGATGAGTTGATCCGTCACACAATGCCGTCCGACGGGTTGCACAAACCATTCCGAAGAGACATGATAGCCGCGCTCTTTAAGCGCTATTTGAAGTGCAAGGTCTGTCGTACGAGCAGGAATAATAGCAATAATTGCCTTCGCATCGAATGCTATCCGTTCGATTTCCGGGATCTCTGAGGGCTGGATTATTTTCCGCACGAGCGCGGTCGGGCCGCCGGGGTCGTACACGGAGGGGGCGGAACCTATGGTCAGGGGAATGTCAACGCCGGCGGACACACCCATCGGTGGCTTGACAGCGCAGACCCACCAACAAGCGGCCGATTGAAATCCCTCGCGAATTAACATCGTGCGTTTAGGTAGGTCGCGCTGAGCCGTAACCACAATAAGGCGTTCGCAGTCCGTATTGGTGGTTGCTATGCGTACCAGGGACCGAAGCAAGTGCACCCCGACACTGTCCCACAAGCCGGGCGACCGGACATAAAAGTCATCCACTAGCCATGACAGCTCGGCATCTTCGGTGAACGGTGGCATTGCTGAACGGTGGGCAGCGACCAATCCGCCGACGACCTCGTCGTTAGACACAGCTGTCATCGCCGTATAACGGTCATCGGCAAGACAGGCCGCCAAATATGGCAAGTGCTTGGCTCGAGCCTCAGCTGCGGGGCGCCAAAATACCGGCGAAAAACCTTCGTATTGGGCGCGCCGGACGTCTGCCAAATCCGCAATCGAGCCTGCGTCCTCGACACGAGATGGTCGTATCGTCAGAGAGCTCAGCTTTAGGTGTTGATCACTTGATGGCAACTTACTCAACACACCTCCTAGGAGCTTGTCCAAAAATTCAGGGGAGTGGTGCGCCGTAAAAGTCGGCCGTTCTTGTCGGGGATGCCATCTCTCGTATCCGCACGAATTTTTTTGCAGAAGGCCCCGGTCTCAAAGGAGTT